>JBCAWP010000130.1:0-7465 GCA_038534535.1 Pseudomonadota bacterium | reverse complement strand
CGCCGGTGCCATCAGCAGAAGACTTCGAAACCGCAGATCTCAGCGAGATGGCCCGCAGCTTCTATTCAGAATGCAAGCGTGTGGCGAATGGACGGGCGAAGGCGGCACTCAGCTGGCGACCGGCCTATCCGACCTATCGTGACGGGCTGGCGGCCATCCTGGCTGCAGGCGGTTAAAACCTGCCATTCCAGGCGCCTTAGCTATTTGTGCGATAGTCTGCCGGCGGAATGTCACTCCACCGCCCCGGACGCATATACCACCCACTATTGGTATGGACCCAGCGATGGTTCACCCAATACCGGGCGAGTGGACGTGAGTCCCAATAACCGGGGACCCACTGGAACTGCGTTCCGGCATAAGTCCAGTATCCGTCAATCCACACAGAGTTCGACACCGGCTGGGCCGGCTTTGCCTCCCGCCGAGGTAAGGGCGGGCGATCATCTATATATTCGATACTCGGATCCTCCAGGACCGGTCCGTGATTGTAATGATAGTAACCGCAGCCAGACACGATCAGACATAGGCCGACAACGGCCGCGATCCGTGCGCTCAATCGTTTCATTCTAATTCCCTCCACCCGAGTGCGCGCCATCGCTCCCTCAACCGGCGCGCGTCTCATATTTGCCATTAACCATTCAGGTGACGCAACGGCAACAGGATTAGAAAACTGTCATGTAGCTGCAGCTGTGCTTGCGGTCACGGCCTCGGCGCAAACAGCCAAGAGCCTCGCAATATCAACTTCACGCGAGAGCCGGTGGTCGCCGTCTTTGATCAGAGTGAAAACAAGGTCGTCAGACGTGATCGCGTCGACAAGCTGCTGGGCATGGGTCCAGGGGACATCCGGGTCGACCATGCCCTGGAGGATCCGAACTGGCCCCTTGAAGGGGATGGGCGCGCCGAGAAGTTGCCATTGACGCCCGTCCTCGATCAGATCGCGCGTAATCGGATACGGGTCCCCATACTCCGACGGCCGGAGATGAACACCGGCTTCCATAATTTCCCGCTGGGCCTCGGGCGAAAACTCTGGCCACATCAGCTTCTGTGTAAAATCGGGTGCCGGCGCGATCAGGACGAGGCCGGCCACACGCTCAGGACGGGCAAGCGCGGCGAGCAACGCCATCCACCCCCCCATGGATGACCCCACCAAGACTTGCGGGCCTTCGGTCAGCGCGTCGATAGCGGCAAGGCTATCGTCCCTCCAGGCTGAGATCGTCCCGTCTGCGAAATCTCCGCCGGATTGCCCATGGCCAGAATAGTCAAAGGCGAGGAAGGACAGCCCTTCCCGCTCGGCCCACGCCTCTAGAGCGACGACTTTTGTTCCCTGCATGTCGGACTTAAAACCCGATAACCAGACGAGGCCAGGGCGATCCGGCGATCCGTCCAATTTGCGATAGGCGAGCGTTCGCTGCTGCGGTGAGGTGAATTTCAAAACGGTCATGGTAAAGACGGGGAAAGCGGAAGGGGCGTCCATTGTCAAACCTGCCGCGCCTTGACGGGCGCACGATCCTGCAAGTGATCCCGGAGATTGCCGCTGGCGGGGCCGAGCGGACTGTCATCGAGGTGGCCGAAGCCGTTCAAGAAGCCGGCGGCAAGGCGCTGGTCGCGAGCGCCGGCGGACGCTTGGCGCCTCAACTCGATGCGTGCGGTGGCGAGCTCATTACGATGGACCTAGCCTCAAAGAACCCGCTCGTCGTCTTCCAGAATGCAAGCCGGCTCGCCCAGTTGATATCGTCGAGATCGGTCGACCTCGTTCATGCGCGGTCGCGTGCGCCGGCTTGGAGTGCGTGGCGGGCCGCCCACGCCGCAGGTATCCCCTTCGTCACGACCTATCACGGCGCGTATTCTGGAACGAGCGGGCCGAAAAAACTCTACAATTCGGTTATGGCGCGCGGTGATCTCGTGATCGCCAATTCGGAATGGATCTGCGACCACATCAAGACGGTACACGGCGTCCAGGACGACAAAATCGTCGTGATCCCACGCGGGGTCGACCTGACGCGGTTCAACCCATCGAACGTGTCGGAGTCCCGTATGGCCGATATGCGGCGGGACTGGGGTCTGTCAGACAAGAACACTCGTCTTGTTCTTTTATTGCCCGCACGCTTCACGGAGTGGAAAGGACAATCGCTTGCCCTCTCTGCCTTAGCGCGCCTCGCGCCCGACGAGCGTGATGCGCTGGTCTTGGTCATGGCCGGAGACGCCCAGGGCCGTCGAAAATACCTTGAGGAACTCGAGACTCAGATTGCCGAAAACGACCTGCTCGAAGCGACGCGCGTTGCAGGGCACTGCACCGACATGCCAGCCGCCCTGGCCTCGGCCGACATTGTGCTGGCCCCCTCAGTCCGACCAGAGGCCTTTGGACGGACCGCGATTGAGGCCGCCGCCATGGGCAAGTCTGTCATCGCGGCGGACCATGGTGGTGCCCGCGAAACGGTGATCGACGGACAAACCGGCGCCAGATTCCAACCCGGCGATGCCGCCGCACTCGCTGGGGCTATTCGCTCCCTCGTTCAAATCGGACCGGAGACCCGCCAAGGCATGGGGTTGGCCGGGCGAATCCATGTCGAACGGCATTACTCCAAAAGGGGTCTTCAGGCCGCGACGTTGAGCGTCTATACTGCTTTGATGACGAAGGGGATATCCCGAACGGCATGACCGCTGAGGCCCTCTCTTTCAAACGCCGCGTGAACCCAGGGACGACGGCGAAGCGGGTGCTCGTGATCAAACTGAGCGCCCTGGGAGACTTTGTGCTCTCTCTTGGTGCCATCAAGGCTGTTCGCAATGCGCACCCGGCGGCGCAGATTACACTGCTGACCACGCCGCTTTTCAAATCCTTTGCCGACAAATGTCCCTATGTCGATGTGGTGGAAACCGACGGTCGACCCGACGGCGTACGGGCAACGCGAGACCTGATCTCGCGAATCCGCAAGCAGAAGTTCAATATTGTCTATGATTTCCAGACGAGCGGCCGAACAGCCAATTATTTCAAGGCCCTAAACATGCCAGGCCGGAAGCCGCCGCTCTGGTCCGGGCACGTGCCCGGCTGTGCGTTTCCGCACCTCAATCCGGACCGCGGCGATATGCATTCCATCGATCGTCTGGCTGAGCAATTGGAAGAAGCGGGTCTCGGACCGGAAGGCGGTTACACGCCAGACACCGTGCCGATGCCTGATTTCTCATGGATCCGCCAGGCACTCGGAAACCGGCCGAGCCTGTCTCCCGCCTATTTTGGGATCGAAGGCGATTATGTTCTTTTGATACCCGGCGCCTCGGAAGGCCATCCGGAAAAACGCTGGCCGGCTGAACGCTTTGCCGATATCGCCCGGCGCGTCGCGAATGAAGGTCTGACGCCCGTGATCCTCGGCGCAACAGCCGAAGGCCCACTCGCCGCAGAGATTCACCGATCCGAACCGCGCGCCATCAATCTGGTCACCCGCACGGACCTGTTCCAGATCGCGGCGCTGGCTGAAGGAGCCCGCTTCGTGATCGGCAACGATACCGGACCGATGCATATGGCGACGTTGGCCGGCGCACCGGGCGTCGCCCTTTTTGCCACAAAGGTCTCCAATCCAGACAAGGCAGCGCCCCGGGGACCGAAGCCGGTGATCGTGGTACATGGCCCAACCTTAGCAGACGTCGTCCCGCGTGATGTCTGGCAAGCTGTCCGCGCCCTTGGCGTCCTTTAACCGTCTACCGCTTGAAGCGTCCCGCGATGATGGGCATATTGCGGCCTCTTTGAACAACTAGAAGGAATCGAACCATAGCTCGTAGACCCCACGCGGCCCCACCCGCCAAAAAATCGGCCGGCTCCCGCACCAATAAGGAAATTACTGCCTCACGCGTCCTCCTGATTGACGAAAATGGTGAAAAACAAGGCGAAATGCCCCTGGCCGCGGCTCTCGACGCCGCGAAGGAAGCAGGCCTCGACCTTGTTGAAGTGGCCCCAGACGGCCAACCACCCGTGTGTAAAATCCTCGACTACAGCAAGCTAAAGTTCGAAGAACAGAAGAAGCGCGCCGCCGCACGGAAGAAGCAGAAATCGGCCGATCTCAAAGAAATCAAGATGCGGCCAAACATCGATACGCACGATTATGAGGTCAAAGCGAAAGCAATGACCCGCTTTTTCGAGGCCGGCGATAAGGTCAAAGTGACCTTACGTTTTCGCGGTCGGGAAATGGCGCACCAACATCTCGGCATGGAACTTTTAAACCGCGTGCGAGATGAATTCGATGAGATGGCCAAGGTTGAACTCGAGCCAAAACTGGAAGGTCGTCAGATGACCATGGTCATGGCGCCGCGGTGACGAAGCTATGCCGAATGGCCTGACCCGATCATTCGGGCAGGCCATAAGACGCCCTAGAAAACGAGATTTCCGACCATCTGCTGAATGCGTTCTGGTTCTTCAAATAAGAACAGGTGCATTCGGCGATTAGGGAGGAATGTGAAGCCCCCCGCGATTACGAGCCCTCCCAAAAAGCTGCCGATCAGTGGACCTCGATGGCGCTTACGATCCTTCAGGATGAAGATCCCGATCATACCGCCAATCAGGCCCCATAAAGTGAGAGGGATGAAGAGGTGGATCCAGCTCATGCCCTTCAAACTGAGATACTCCCACCCAGCCACATCGCCGGAACGGATGAAAAACGCCGAGACGCATGTCACCAGCATCAAGGACACATAAAAGGCGCCAAGCGTTCGGTGCGGGAGGGTGCCCTTTGGGCGCGCGAAGATGATCAAGCCTAAGATGAAGGCGATGGCTGCCGTTGCCCAATGCACCTGAATCTCGGGCGGCGATAATCGTGTGAAGACGTCCCAGTTCACGTATGTATCCCCTCTTTTGTCGCTATCATCGAAGGGGTACCGGGCAACTGTCAATCGCTCGCGCGCCGGGGCTTGCATCACCCTGACCTTTCCGTCATATACGCGCTCTTGCGACCGCGGCAGGCCGAAAACGGCATGCCTGCCCGGTCTGAACATGAAATAGAGACGGCCCCCGCGCCGACAGGAGACATGAAATGCCGAAGATGAAGACGAAGAAAGCCGCTGCGAAGCGGTTCAAGGTCACGGCGTCTGGAAAGGTGAAGCACGGCGTTGCTGGTAAGCGTCACCGCCTCATCAGCCACAATTCAAAGTATATCCGTCAGAACCGCGGCACCTCTGTCGCGTCCGATGCCGATAAGCCGCGGATTATGGGCTGGCTGCCCTACGCCCACAAATAGACAGACCAAGAACCGACCCCAAAAAGAGAGACAGCTCCCATGTCCCGCAGCAGAAACAAGGTGCCGGCAAAGGCGCGGCACAAGAAAGTCCTGAAAGCCGCGAAAGGCTTCCGCGGCGCCCGTTCAAAACAATTCCGCACGGCCCAGGCCGCTGTCTGGCAAGCCGGCCAGTACGCCTATGTCGGCCGGAAAGTGAAAAAGCGGACCTTCCGCTCACTTTGGATCCAGCGCATCAATGCCGCCGTTCGCGAGATCGATGACAGTCTGACCTATTCCCGCCTAATGGACGGCTTGAACAAGGCGAACATCGACGTCGACCGCAAAATGCTCTCCGAACTCGCCATCAACGAACCGGCAGCATTTAAAGACATCGTGGAGAAGGCAAAGGGCGCGCTCGCTTAAGGCGTTTGCCTTTTTGACTTTCTCCGCTATTCCGACCGCGTTGAGCGGGGCGGAAAAGCCCCGTTTGCGCCGAAAGCAACGGGGCTTTTCTCATGAAAGAATTGGACGCCATCGAAGCTGAAGCCCTCGCCGCCATTGCCGAGGCGGGTGACCTGACCGCGCTCGACACGGTCAGGGTGGCAGAGCTTGGCAAGAAAGGGCGAATTTCAGGCCTGATGAAAGGCCTCGGGGCGATGGAACCGGACGAGCGCAAGGTCGCTGGGCCGCTCTTGAATGGCCTGAAGACCCGTGTCGCCGATGCGGTTGCAGCGCGCAAGGTTATGCTCGAAGACGCAGCCCTCGACGCGCAATTGGAGTCTGAGCGGGAAGATCTCACCCTTCCCCCGCGCCCCGAACCAATCGGCGCCCTGCACCCAGTGATGCAAGTCTTCGAAGAGATCGCCGCGATCTTTGGGGATATGGGCTTTGCCGTCGCTGAAGGGCCCGACATCGAGGACGATTGGCACAATTTCACCGCGCTCAACTTCCCCGAAGGTCACCCGGCACGGGAAACCCACGACACTTTCTTTTTGGCCGCGCCCGAGGGCGGCAAACCGAAAGTGCTGCGTACACACACGAGCCCCGTTCAGATCCGTACAATGGTGGATCAAAAACCACCAATCCGGATCATCGCGCCTGGCCGCGTCTACCGAAATGACTGGGACGCGACCCACACACCTATGTTCCATCAGGTTGAAGGCCTGGTCATTGAGAAGGGCATCCATATGGGGCACCTCAAAGGCTGCCTCATTGATTTCGTAAAAGCCTTCTTCGAAGTCGAAGACGTCGAAGCGCGCTTCCGGCCCCACTTCTTCCCTTTCACCGAGCCATCGGCCGAGATGGATGTGAAGTACTCCAGGGACGGCGACACGATCAAGATCGGCCAGGGCGATAAGTGGATGGAGATCCTCGGCTCAGGCATGGTGCATCCGAATGTCCTGCGCAATTGTGGGATCGATCCGGAAGAGTACCAGGGCTTCGCGTTCGGCATGGGCGTCGATCGGCTCGCCATGCTGAAATACGGCATGCCGGACCTGCGCCCCTATTTCGAAGCGAATGCCGAGTGGACACGTCACTACGGCTTCCGGCCCTGGCATACGCCAAGCGTCAGCGGAGGCCTCAGCTAGTGGGCACGGGCGCCACATATGAAGGGTTGAAGACGTTCAAGTTTGGCGACAGCCCAACATTGGCAGATCGTCTCGCGGCGCTCGTCGTGGCAGGCGTAAAGACCGGCACGTGTTATGCTGCTGTCCACGGTCCGGAGAGTGAGATTGGAGAGCGCCAGGTCTGCCTCGGCAGTGCGGGACAGCCCCTCTGCGAGATCGAAACGGTGGACTTAAAGACGCTACGCTTTGATGCGGTGACCCCTGAAATGGCGGCTCAAGAAGGTGAAGGCGACCTTTCGTACCGCTATTGGCGCGACGTCCATCAGGCCTATTACGAACGTGAAGGTACCTGGACGCCGGACATGGAGGTCATCTTCGAGACGTTTCGCGTCACGCGTATTCTGAACGACGACTTTGCGGCCACCGCTGAAAAAGAAGTGAAATCTGAGCGCGCAGAAGCCTACGCTAAGGGTTATACGGCTTTGGGGGCCAGCCATGGGTAACGACAACAAGGTCGAGATGCTCGTGGCCCTGTGCGCGCTCGTGACGAGTGTCGTCGCGGTTTACATTGCGTGGGACCAGGGCCGGGTGATGCGCGCCCAGCAACACGGCGAAGTTTATCCGGTCCTGCAAGTCGATGGCACGAGTTCAAACTCGCTCCACTATTCAGAGCTTGGCCTCAATGTGAGCAATAGCGGC
>JBCAWP010000129.1:0-7485 GCA_038534535.1 Pseudomonadota bacterium | reverse complement strand
CTTTGGACCGATGTCGTTCGAGAAGTGGAGGCGGTCTGATGCCGATCGAGTTGTCTTATCTATCCGCGAGCGTCGCGCTACTGTTCATCATGCTGGGGGCTGAAGCTGTCACCGGCAACCTTCAGTACAATACGAAAGACTTGCTGGGCGCGCGCGACGAGATGGCGGCGCCGAACGCCATGGTCGGCCGCTGCAAACGCGCTACGCAAAACATGCTGGAATCTCTCGCCATGTTCGCGCCGCTCGTTCTCATTGCCGTGCTGGCCGAAAGGACGAACAGTCTGACCGCGCTCGGGTCTGCTATTTTCTTCTGGAGCCGCGTGGCTTACGCGCCAACCTACTGGTTTGGCATCCCTGTTATCCGCACGCTCGTTTGGTTCGGCGGCATTGCCGGTATCGTCCTCGTCTTTTTGCAAGTCTTGCCGTTTTCGGGAGCCGCCTAGATGTCCGTCGATATTCTCATGCCGGCCCTGTCGCCCACCATGGAAGAGGGCACGCTTGCCAAATGGTTAAAAAAAGAAGGTGATGAAATCGCGTCCGGCGACATCATTGCCGAGATTGAGACCGACAAGGCTACGATGGAAGTCGAAGCGGTGGACGAGGGCACGCTCGCCAAGATCGTCATCCCAGAGGGCACCGAAGGGGTGAAGGTGAATGCGGTGATCGCCGTGCTGGCAGAAGAGGGTGAAAGCGCTGAGGCTGTCCAGCCCGGCGCGAGCGCCCCCGCCGCAGTAGAGACGCCGGCACCCGCCGCCAAGTCACCGGCGGCGCGAGTGCAACAACCAACGCCAGCGGGGGTCACCGCGCCGGCTGGAGCGCGCCTAACCGATCCCTCCATTCCGGCCGGTACGACCTTCACCGAAACGACTGTCCGGGATGCCCTGCGCGATGCCATGGCCGAAGAAATGCGCCGCGATGAGACGGTCTTCGTGATGGGCGAGGAAGTCGCGGAGTATCAAGGGGCTTACAAGGTCACGCGGGAACTGTTGCAGGAGTTCGGTGCGCGCCGCGTCGTCGATACGCCGATTACGGAGCATGGATTTGCCGGGCTCGGCGTTGGTGCTGCCTTTGGCGGGCTAAAACCCATTGTTGAGTTCATGACGTTCAACTTCGCCATGCAGGCGATCGACCAGATCATCAATTCCGCGGCGAAGACGCTTTACATGTCAGGCGGCCAGATGGGCTGCCCCATCGTCTTCCGCGGCCCAAATGGTGCAGCGGCCCGCGTCGCGGCGCAGCACTCACAGGATTATTCGTCTTGGTACGGTCATGTACCGGGCCTTAAGGTGATCGCGCCCTATGATGCCGCCGATGCCAAAGGGCTTTTGAAAGCTGCGATCCGCGACCCGAACCCCGTGGTCTTTTTGGAGCACGAGCTCATCTACGGACAAAGCTTTGATGTGCCGGACCTCGATGACTGGGTGCTGCCAATCGGTAAGGCGGCGGTCAAACGCGAAGGCAGTGATGTTACCTTGGTCGCCCATTCACGCATGGTCGGCTTTGCGCTTGAGGCCGCTGAACACCTTGTTGGCGAAGGCATCTCAGCCGAGGTGATCGACCTGCGCACGATCCGCCCGCTCGACACGGACACTGTGGTGGAAAGTGTAAAGAAGACAAATCGGGTCGTCGCCTGCGAAGAGGGCTGGCGGTATATGGGCGTCGGTGCGGAAATCTGCGCAACAGTCGTCAATGAAGCCTTTGACTATCTCGACGCGCCCCCGACCCGGGTCCACCAGGCCGATGTGCCGCTGCCATACGCGGCAAACCTTGAAGCAATGTCCCTTCCGGGAACGGAGGATATTATCCGCGCAGCGAAACACGTCTGCGAGGGGATGTAGGCCATGCCAATCAACATCACCATGCCCGCGCTATCGCCCACGATGGAAGAGGGCACCCTCGCCAAATGGCTGAAGAAGGAAGGCGACGAAATCGTCTCCGGTGACCTGATCGCCGAGATCGAGACGGACAAGGCCACGATGGAAGTCGAAGCGGTCGATGAAGGCACCCTCGCTAAAATTCTTGTGCCAGAGGGAACCGAGGGTGTCGCCGTAAACGCGGTGATCGCGGTGCTCGCCGAGGAGGGCGAAGACGTGTCCGCGGTCGACGCCGCACCGGCCTCTACGCCGCCTGCACCGCAGCGAGCCCCCGAACCGGCGCCCGCGCCCACATCAACCGCTGCCGAAACCGTGCAACCCGAGCCGGCCCCTCAGCCCATGGCGTCTACAGCCATATCTGGCGACCGAATTAAAGCGAGCCCGCTCGCACGCCGGATTGCGGGCCTGAAAGGCATCGACCTTTCGGCCCTCGCCGGTAAAGGCTCAGGGCCCCACGGACGGATCGTCAAGAAGGATGTTGAAAACTACGAGCCGGGCTCTCGCGCGCTGACGACCACAGATACCCCCGCGCCAGCGTCCCCCGATGGTCTGATCCTGCCGCAACTGCTCGACGACCGCGTCTATGATCCCGAGAGTTACGACCTCGTCCCGCTGGACGGTATGCGCAAGACCGTTGCGAAGCGCCTCGCCCAGAGCTTCATGCAGGTCCCGCACTTTCCGCTCACCCTGGACTTGAAGCTCGACAGGCTGCTTGCCGCCCGCGCCGCTATCAATGCCGGGGCCCCTGAAGGCATCAAGATATCCGTCAATGACATGATCATCAAAGCGTCCGCGCTGGCGCTAATGGACGAGCCGGACTGCAATGCATCCTATACGGACAAAGGCATCGCCTATCACAAATCGGCCCATGTCTCCGTCGCCGTTGCGATTGAAGGTGGCTTGATTACGCCGGTGATCCGAAACGCCCAGTTGAAGGGCCTCGCCGAGATCTCCCATGAGATGAAGGACCTCGCGACCCGGGCCCGCGAGCGCAAGCTGAAGCCGCAAGAATATATGGGCGGTACCTTCTCCCTCTCAAACCTTGGCATGTTCGGCATCAAGACCTTCGCCTCGATCATCAATCCGCCGGAGGGCATGATCATGTCCGTCGGCGCTGGCGAGAAGCGTCCCGTTGTTGATGAGGGCGGCGACCTCACGGTCGCGACCATTATGAGCGTCACGCTCACCTGCGACCACCGCGTGATCGGCGGGGCGGAAGGCGCGCGCTGGCTCGCGGCATTCAAACGCTACATCGAACAGCCCGAAGCGATGTTGCTCTAGGCGAGGCCCACATGACCGACACGAATTTCGATCTCATCATCATCGGCTCCGGCCCCGGCGGATACGTCACCGCGATCCGCGCCTCTCAGCTTGGCATGAAGACCGCCATCGTGGAGCGTGCCGAACTCGGCGGCGTATGCCTCAACTGGGGCTGCATCCCGACCAAGGCGCTCCTCCGCTCCGCTGAGGTGCTACACCTTGCCAAGCATGCGACCGACTTTGGGCTCAAAGAACTAAAGCCCGAGATTGATCTCGACGCCGTCGTAAAGCGCTCCCGCGCCGTCGCGGCCCAGCTGTCCGGTGGGGTGAAATTCCTCATGAAGAAAAACAAGATCACCGTGATCGAAGGGGAAGGGCGCCTTGAGCCCGGCAAGCCCGCCCCGAAAGTGATCGTGAGGGATAAGGACGGCAAAGACGCGCCGTACACGGCCAAACACGTTATCCTTGCCACGGGCGCTCGCGCCCGCAGTATCCCGCAGGCGGGCCTCGAGCCAGACGGCCAATTCATCTGGACCTACCGGGAAGCCATGGTGCCGGATATCCTGCCGAAACGCCTCCTCGTTATTGGGTCCGGCGCCATCGGGATCGAGTTTGCGAGCTTTTATAATGAGCTCGGCTCAGACGTGACTGTTGTGGAAGCCGTTGATCGGATCCTCCCTGTAGAGGACCCAGAAATTTCGACGATGGCCCGCAAGCAATTTGAAAAACAGGGCATCAAGTTCCACACGGCCGCCCAGGTTAAAAGTCTCGAGAAAGGCAAATCGACCGTCAAGGCGACGGTCGATCTCGGCGGCGGCAAAACGGAGACGATTGAGGCCGACCGGGTGATCCTCGCCATTGGCATTGTCGGCAATGTCGAGGGTCTGGGTCTCGAAGCACTCGGGATCAACATTGAGAAAACCCATGTGGCCGTTGATGCCTTTGGGCGCACCGGCGTGCCAGGGCTCTATGCTATCGGAGATCTCACGGGCCCGCCCTGGCTCGCGCACAAAGCCTCCCATGAAGGCGTGCTGTGTGTTGAAGGCATCCATGGCCGGAACGAGGCCCACCCTTTTGATGCCTCAAATGTGCCGGGCTGCACCTATTCCCACCCACAGATCGCGAGCGTCGGCCTCACCGAGGACAAGGCGAAGGAAACGGGGCGCAAGATCAAGGTCGGCCGCTTTCCATTCATAGGCAATGGGAAGTCGATTGCGCTCGGCGCTGGCGACGGCATGGTCAAGACGATCTTCGATGCCGAAACAGGCGAACTCCTCGGCGCACATATGATCGGCGCGGAAGTGACAGAGCTGATCCAGGGTTATGTGATCGCGCGGGAAGGGGAGCTAACCGAACAGGACCTGATGCACACCATCTTCCCGCACCCGACCCTGTCGGAGATGATGCATGAAGCCGTGCTCGATGCCGAAGACCGCGCCTTGCATATCTAGGCGAGGGTCGGGCGGTCAGCGGCGCGCTTACGCTTCGGTCAGCTGCAACGCCAGCTTCTGCACTGCGCCATAATCGACCTTGCCGGTGCCCAGCACGGGTATTTCGTCCACATGAATGACTTTCCGCGGTACCGCAATCTCCGGCGTGCCGTGGTTTTGCGCCCAGGCGAGAATGTCTGACCGGTTCGCATCGGCGCTATCTGACAGGAGGATGATCTGCTCACCCTTGCGCGAGTCCGGCAGGGTCGCTGCCGCATGCATATGGTCGGGCCAAATCGCGCTCGCACAATTCTCGACCACGGCGAGCGACACCATTTCTCCGCCAATCTTTGCAAAGCGTTTGACGCGGCCCATGATCCGCACAAAGCCGTCTTGGTCGATGTTCACGATATCGCCGGTGTCGTGCCAGCCGTCATTTGTGCCTTCCAGAACACCTGGCGCAGAGGCCCGCAAATATCCTTGCATCACGTTCGGGCCGCGCACGCGCAGCCGCCCGCCTTCTTCAATGCCTTCGACGGGCACAAGATCAAGCTCCATGCCGGCCATGGGCAGACCCACAGTTCCAGGCTTGTTCGCGCCGACCTTGTTCGCGGCAATCACGGGCGCTGCTTCCGTTGCGCCATAGCCCTCCAGGATCTCAATATTGAATTTCTTGCGGACAAGTTGGCGGGTCTCGTCGCGGACACGTTCAGCGCCGCACACGGCAAGGCGCACGGAGTCTAGATCTCCTTCCGATCCGGCGCGCGTATACTGTGAAATGAAGGTGTCGGTCGCGAGCAGTATCGTCGATTTCGTCTTGCGGATACGCTTCGCAATTTCCTTCGGTTGAAGCGGGCTTGGATGGCAGATCGCTGTCACGCCCGACACGAGCGGCAGAACAGCGCCCACGGTCAGGCCGAAGCAATGAAAGGTGGGGAGCGGGTTGAAGACCGCATCCGTTTTTGGATCGAGGCCAATATGGGCGCGCACCTGCTGTACGTTGGCCATAACATTCTCATGACTGAGGACGACGCCTTTCGGCTCGCCTTCCGTGCCTGATGTAAAGAGAATGACACCGGGTTTCTGGTGCTGCGCCGGCGTGCGGAAGAGGCGCGGAAAGAACGGGCCCAAGGCGCCGGCGAGTTTATTACCGAGGGTAAGCCCTTCGCGGACGGGTTCCAGATTGATGATCTCGGCTTCGGTCTTCAGCTCTTCAATCAGGGGTTCGAGGCTGCCAAGCTCGATGAATTTCTCGGCTGTGACGATCCGCTTGATCTTCGCGGCTTTCATCGCCGACTTCAGGTTTCTCGCACCCGCCGTGAAGTTCAGCATGGCCGGCACGCGGCCATAGGCCAGAACAGCGTAGAAGGCGACAATGGCGCCGACGCCGGTTGGTAGAAGAATACCAACATTTTCGCCTTTTTCGGTGCGGGCCTTGAGCGCGGCGCCAAGCGCAAAGGCCGCGCGCACGACCTCAGTGTAGGTCAGTTTTCGGCCGTCCCCATCGATGACCGCGACGCTTGCGCCGCCATGTTCGCTCTTGGCACGTAATAGGCCGGAGAACAGGTCGATGCGCGCTGAACTCGGCTGAAACGTGATTGGCTTGGTTTCCGCGCCGGCGAGTTCGAGTGCGCCGGCGGCCATATCATCACCCATTTGAGGCTCCCAGATGCGCCATAAAGACATAGCGGCATTGTCGCCGCGGCGCTTGATAGATCGTGTGTTTCCATCCATTTAGCGAGTCATGGCCACTCTGATCAATCACCCGCATCAGCCTCGTGAACACCGACATCCGGAAAAACGAAATCGCCCGGATACGCCCGTGCTGCGCAAGCCTGAATGGATCCGTGTGAAGGCGCCGACGAGCCGCGGGTATGCAGAGACGCGCTCGATCGTGAAATCGAAAGGGCTCGTTACCGTTTGTGAAGAGGCCGGGTGCCCGAATATCGGCGAGTGCTGGACCAAGAAACACGCCACCATGATGATTATGGGGGAGGTGTGCACGCGCGCCTGCTCCTTCTGCAACGTCGCCACCGGGAAACCCCCGGCAGGCCTTGATCATGATGAGCCGCGACGTGTCGGTGAAGCTGTTGCGGAGATGGGGCTTGAGCACGTCGTCATTACAAGCGTCGACCGGGACGATCTGGACGATGGCGGAGCTATGCACTTTGTCCACACGATTGATGCAATCCGCTCAGCCTCACCAGGCACGACCATTGAGATTCTCACCCCAGACTTCCTTCGCAAGGATGGTTGGGAATACAGGGTGATCGATGCGCGTCCCGATGTGTTCAACCACAATCTTGAAACCGTCCCGCGGCTTTACCTGTCGATCCGCCCAGGGGCGCGATACTTCCATTCGCTTCGTCTGCTTGAGAAAGTGAAAGAGCGCGATCCGGCCCAGTTCACGAAGTCCGGTCTGATGGTTGGGCTTGGTGAGACCAAAGAAGAAGTCATGCAGGTGATGGATGATATGCGCTCCGCCGGCGTCGATTTCCTGACCATCGGCCAGTATCTTCAGCCAACGCGCAAACACGCCGCCATTGATCGCTATGTCACGCCGGATGAGTTCGCGCTTTATGAAGAGATCGCCCGGTCCAAGGGCTTCCTCATGGTCTCCGCTTCGCCCTTAACCCGGTCGAGTTACCATGCTGGGGAAGACTTCGCTCAGTTAAGAGCTGCGCGGGATGCCGCGCTTGCCAACGCTTCTTAAGAGCAAAGCGTGGCAGCCCACATTGAAACCCTCACGGTTCCTTATGAACCAGACGACATGTATCGGCTCGTGGCTGGGATTGAGTCCTATCCGCATTTTATAAAATGGATCAAAGCCCTGCGCGTTTCGCAGCCCCGGACTGAAGGCCAGGTGCACCACTGTGTTGGGGAAGCTGTTGTGGGGTTTAAAGGCTTCACGGAGCAATTCG
>JBCAWP010000128.1:0-7487 GCA_038534535.1 Pseudomonadota bacterium | reverse complement strand
CTTTGCCCGTGTGGATGAGATCTTCGAGCGGGTCTTTACCCCATGCTGACGGCAATGCGTTGGATCGCTGTTTTTGCTGTTATGATTGTCGTGGGACGACCCGTGTCAGCGGAGCCGGTGCTGAAGGTTGTGAATTTCACAGCCGATTGGTGTCCGAATTGTCAGGTGCTGAACCCAGCCTTGGAAAATGCGCTGACCTATTTCGACGAAGGCGACATCGTCCGCATTGACCTCGACATGACACAGGCCCACCGACGCGCCAGTGAAGCTGAGAAATCCGCCGCCCTCGCGGCCGCCATTACGCTCGCCGACGAGAATGACGCGGGTTATCTGTGGGGGTGGTATGGCGGGGTGACGGGGATTGCTGCGATCATCTCAGCCGACAATGGCGAGCCGATTTCGTGCCTCACACGGGCTCTCGATGAAGACGACATCCGGGCCCGGATAAACGAAGCCATGATCATAGCGCGTCGGCGCCCCGCAGGGGCACGCATGCCGCAGGGCCCAGATTGCCCTGCCCCTTTACGCTAAACGCGCGCTTATTCGGCCTCTTTCATGATTTGCTCTCGGGCCACCGGCAGAAGCTCGGCCATATGGTCGCGAATGCGCGCATCTGTCCGGTCGACACCTTTGGCGTCAAAGTCTTGGCGAACCTTGCGAAACACGTCCTCGTCGCCCGGCTCTTCCAAATCAGCCATGACAACTGTCTTTGCATACGCCTCGGCATCCGCGCCCGACAGCCCGAGCAGATCGGCGGCCCAGAGACCAAGCAGCTTGTTGCGCCGCGCCATCACCTTGAACTTTAACGCTTCATCCATGGCATATCTGGACTCTTCGCCTTTCCGGCGATCGTCGAATTGCGGCATGAGAGGGCTCCTAAATCAGTCCTATAATCGCGATATAGTCATTGGTGGCCACCATGATCAATATGGACATACTGCCCAATCCACTGCCGAATCAGGGTTTGTCGGCGAGTTCGGGGCGCTATAGGGTCCGCAAGCATCCAGAGCGGGCAGCGACTGCGCGCAACCAGGGAGACCGACCAATGTCCCGTCGACGCATGGTCTATGAAGGCAAAGCCAAGATTCTTTACGAGGGCCCGGAACCGGGAACCCTCATCCAATACTTCAAAGACGATGCCACGGCGTTCAATGCCCAGAAGAAAGCCGTGCTCGATGGCAAAGGCGTTCTGAACAATCGTATTTCGGAATACATCATGACCCGCCTCGGCGCGATTGGTGTCCCGACGCACTTCATTCGCCGGCTCAATATGCGCGAACAACTCATCAAAAAGGTGGAGATCATTCCACTCGAAGTGATCGTGCGGAACATCGCTGCGGGGACGCTTGCGAAGCGCCTGGGCCTGAACGAAGGCGACCAGCTACCCCGCCCAATCGTTGAGTTTTGCTACAAACGAGACGATCTAGGCGACCCCCTGGTTTCAGAGGAGCACATAGCGGCCTTCGGGTGGGCCTCGCCCCCGGAAATGGATGAGATGATTGCCCTCGCTCTGCGGATTAACGACTTTATGAGCGGGCTGTTTGCCGGCGTTGGGATTCGGCTCGTGGATTTCAAAGTCGAATTTGGCCGCTTCTATGAAGGCGACCTCGTACGGACAATACTCGCTGACGAAATCAGCCCGGACAGTTGCCGGCTCTGGGATTACGAGACCAATGAGAAGCTGGATAAGGACCGGTTCCGCCGGGACCTTGGCGGGGTCACCGAAGCCTATTCCGAAGTGGCCCGGCGGCTCGGCATCATCCGCAATTCGAGCGATGGCGCAGAAATCGTAGACTTGAAAACTGCGGGCAAGTAGACCCCGCCAATATGGGAGATCAGTGTATGAAAGCGATCGTCCACATCGGACTGAAACCCGGCGTGCTTGATCCTCAAGGGAAAGCTGTCGCCGATACGCTCGGCCGCATGGGGTTTTCCGAAGTGGCCGCCGCGCGTATCGGCAGGGTCATAGAAATCGACTTGGCCGAGGACACAAGCCGTGACGCCGCCGAAACGCGCGTCAAAGAAATGTGCGAGAAGCTGCTCGCAAACACAGTCATTGAGGCGTATCGGATCGAGTTTGCGCCCTAGGGTTCGTCCGTGAGATTATCTTCAACGGACTCAGAGGTTTCCCGAAGGCCTTTGCCGGCTGCTTCAAGATCAGATCCGATGCCTTGCACCGTATTACAAGCGGCGACGATAACGAGCGTTACCCCCGCCAAAATTGCGGACAATCTTTTCTTCATTTTGTTAGACCTTCAAAAACCGATGCCTAGTTCTCGCTGTCATCGTCCTGGGTAATCTGGTCCTGCACGCCCTTGCCGGCCGCGGTGATGTCTTTACCAACACCCTGAACTGTGTTGCAGGCAGCCAAAACAGACATGATTGCCAGAGCCAAAATCGCTTTTGCTGTCGTTTTCATAAGGCATTCCTTTATTCGACGTTCGCGTTCGACTCGCTTCGGAGCCGAGCGCTCATATAGGGGAAGTCGCCTCCCACTAAAATCACTTTTGCGCGCGTGGCCGGATCAGACCGACAACACGAGGGCTCTCATGCCCAGCGACTTACGGTGCGCATACGGCGATATCGTGGCGATGATTGGCTTAACAAACAAAAAATGGCTCTGGCGAGCTTCTATACAGAAGTGCGCCAGAGCCGACTGGTGTCCCCTGAGAGCCTCAACGTGGTCGTCCCCCACCCAACTCTCCCGAACTGTGTAACAATTGAGTAATCTAGTTTCTTGGCCCTAACGGTCAAAGTGCCTGACAAATGTGGCCAAGATTTCTTAGAAATGCGGGTGTCGTCACGGATTTTATATTTGATCTATAAAGTGTAAGCACTCGTCTCGAAGTTGTCACAGCGCGCGCTTAAGTTAAAAAGTGGCAAAAAGCACACAATAAACAAAGGGGCGCAGATGCCGCCCGCTCTACAACTTGACGTATGTGAAGGGCGCTTAGGATACTCGCCTTAAATCGAAATACGTCCGCAAGAGACGTAGTGTGAGGACAGCGAGATGGACACCGCGGACGATCGCCCCATATCGGGCGGTCCCAGGCAAGGAATGGTGCCGACGATTTCGTCCGCTTATCTGAAAAGTGCTGTCGAAGCATGTTTCAACTGTCATTGCGCCAAAAACGCCTTCGATGATTTGATCCCCGGCGGCGCTGCGGCGCTCGATAATCCCACCACGCGTTTTCCCGCGAACACGCTGAACGAGGTACTGTTTCGCGCAGAACACCTGACCGGTATCACTGGCATGGGGATCCGGTTCGGGATGAACATCCGTCCCCCCACCTTGATGGAAATCGGGTATGCGCTGATCTCGTGCCAGAACCTGGCCGACATGATCGCCTTCAATGCAAAATATCAGCGCTTAACCCAACAGATCGCACGCGGCTATCTCGAAGAAGATGGCGACACGTCATACCTTGTCTGGGAACCCTTCGATGATGATGCGGAGTATCAACGGCCGGTGACGGAGGGCTCCATGGCGGGCTATTCGGCGTTCGGCCGATGGGTTCTCTGGACAGCCAACCTACAGGTGCGTGAGATCCATATGCGCCACAAGGCGCCAGATGATCTGTCAACGTACGAGGCGGCGCTACCTTACAAATTGGTCTTTGAGGCGGACCGCAACCAGGTCGTCGCCCCAACGGAACTCTTTTATGAGCCGCTCCCGGGAGCCAACCGTGATCTCGTTGACTTGTTTGCCCAGCGTCTTGACCGCGCCCTTGCCTTACTCGACCAACCCCTAAGCTTCCGCGACCGCACCTTCTACGGCATCCAATCGATTATGCGTGAAGGATCGCCAACGCTGCCACGCGTTGCCAAACTGCTTGGCACGGCCGAGAGAACCCTTCGCCGACGGCTGGCCGATGAGGACAGTAGTTTTCGCGACATTTTGGAAGCGGCCCGCCGCGATGCGCTCGAAATCTACCTGAGCGACGAGAAGCGGACCTGGGCCGAGATCGCTATTCTCCTCGGCTATAGCGACCAAAGCGCTTTTATCCGAGCCTTCAAATCCTGGTATGATGTCACCCCGCGCGAATATCTTGGTGCGCGCAGGGACAAGGGGTAGGCCCCGCGCGTCCATTGCCCACTCCACAGTCGGCCGACTCATTGCTAGAGAGGCGGACATGAAAACTGCCATCATTGTTTTTCCTGGATCCAATTGCGACCGGGACGCCCAAATCGCCGTCGAGGCCGTCACTGGTAGAGAACCAGCCATGGTCTGGCACAAGGATGGCGACATTCC
Source organism: Pseudomonadota bacterium (assembly GCA_038534535.1). Classification (GTDB taxonomy): domain Bacteria; phylum Pseudomonadota; class Alphaproteobacteria; order Caulobacterales; family Hyphomonadaceae; genus CALLCD01. The sequence continues at coordinate 3,235 of JBCAWP010000128.1, read as the reverse complement.
AGACGACACGGATCTGATCATGATCCCCGGCGGCTTTTCCTATGGTGACTATCTGCGTTGCGGCGCTATGGCCGCTAACTCTCCGATCATTGGACAATTGCATCACCATGCCGAGCGCGGGGGATACATCCTCGGCATCTGTAATGGATTTCAAGTCTTAACCGAAACGGGGATATTACCCGGCGCCCTCTTGCGAAATGCCTCTTTGAACTTCGTTTGCAAATCGCAGATACTCAAAGTTGAAAGCGCAAGCTCGGTTTTCACATCGGCCTATGTCGGCACCCCTGAAATTTCGATCCCGATTGCCCACCATGATGGAAACTATTTCGCTGAAAAAGAGACCCTCGACCGACTTGATGGTGATGGCCGTATTGTGTTCCGCTATGCGGGCAACCCCAATGGGTCCGCCCGAGATATCGCAGGGATTCTCTCAGAAAATGGCCGTGTGCTCGGCATGATGCCACATCCTGAGCGCGCGATTGGGGGCCATGAGGGCGGCGCCGACGGGCGCGGCGTGTTCGAGAGCCTGCTCGCGGCCGTCTAAGTGACTGAAGCTTCGCAGGGGCGCTGGCTTAGCATAGATTTATACTGGGGAGACGAGCCGAAGTGACAACATCCACGCATGCGCAGTCGGAGCAGGCAGGCTATGTGGCACAGACGCAAGCCGCCGGCCGCGAGACGTTTCCGGATATCACACGCGCCTTCGCCCTAATCGGTATCGCGCTCGTGAACGTCGCGATCATCGCCTATCCGATGATGCTCGGCTATATTGATGGCGGACTGAGGACACCTCTTGATGAGGCCGCCCATTTTGGCGTCGGGGCGTTATTCCTAATGAAATCCTATTCGCTGTTCTCATTCATGTTCGGCGTCGGCTTTGCCTATCAGATGCGGTCCGCCGAACGCCGGGGCCTCGGGTTTGCCGGACGGTATTGGCGCCGCATCTTCGGCCTTCTCATCTTCGGACTGATCAATGTGGCGTTCCTGTTCCAGGGCGACATTCTGGTGATGTATGCGATCCTCGGATCGATCTTGTTTCTCTTCAGATCCGCAAGCGTTCGCACGCTCGTGCGCGTCGCCATCGCAACCTACCTCCTGCAGATCCTATTTGTCGCCTTGCTCGCGCTTAGCCTTTGGATGGGAACGGTTGCGGCACCAGACGAAATGGCCAAGGAAGCCGTAAAGGCCACCGAGCAAGCTGCGGCCGCCCGGGCCATCTTCGAGACCGGAACCTTTTCAGAGACGATCGTTCAGCGTTTCTCCGACTGGGGCAACGTCATCACCTTTGGTTTTTTGATACAAGGCTTTGGCGCCTTTTCCTTTTTCCTCTTGGGCTTTGCGGCGGTTCGCAGCGATTTGATCGCTGCACCATCGGCGCAGATCTGGAAACGATTTCGTCGGCAAGCCTTACCCATTGGTCTCGGGATCAGCGCAATCGGCGCTTGGTTCATGGTCCATGGGACTGGCGTTATGGACCCTTCGATGATGGGCGGTATGGTCCTCATCCTGATCGGCAGTCCGTTCTCGACGGCCGGATATCTGGGGCTCCTCGCCAAGTGGGCAGACGGACCGCCGAGCCCGATCAAGGTCTTCTTTGCGCGCGGCGGAACGGCCTCGCTCACAGCTTATCTGATGCAAGGTCTACTGCTCTCGCTCGCCTTCAATGGATACGGTCTTGGTCTGTTCGGGACGCTCGGAGCAGCGGCCTGCATTGGCCTTGCACTTGGTGTCGCCCTTTTCACGATTGCGTTCGCCAGCCTGTGGCGCACCCAGTTTGAACGTGGTCCCCTCGAAGTGATCCTGCGGCGGTGGACGTATCTTGGCGCCCGGTGAGATTGCGGGTCTGGAAAAAAACCGCATAAGGGTAAGCTATGTCTCGTACCGCTGATTTAATCGCCGCCCTGCCAAAGGCCGAACTCCATCTCCACATCGAAGGTAGCTTCGAACCGGAGCTCATGCTTGCGATCGCCGAGCGCAATAAAATCAAGCTCCCCTGGGCCACATTAGAAGACGCCAAGGCAGCGTATGATTTCGATAATCTTCAGGAGTTCTTGGACCTTTACTATAAAGGTATGGATGTCCTGCGCACCGAGGAAGACTTCTACGACCTCACCTACGCCTATTTGGAACGGGTCGACGACGACAATGTGCGCCATGTCGAGATTTTCTTTGACCCGCAGGCCCACACCGAGAGAGGGGTTCCGTTCGCGATGGTCGCCGACGGGATCCTCACCGCCCTTAAAGACGGTGAACGCGATTTCGGCATCAGTTCCAAACTCATTATGAGTTTTCTCCGGCACTTATCCGAAGAAGACGGCTTGGCGCTCTTGCAGGAAAGCGCTCCGTGGCATGAACATTTTGTCGGAGTCGGCCTCGACTCCTCCGAGGTTGGTCATCCGCCGTCAAAGTTTGCGCGTCTTTTCAAGCGTTGCGACGATATGGGCTTCAAGCTGTGTCTTCACGCCGGCGAAGAAGGCCCCCCGGAATATGTCCATGAGGCGCTGTTCGAGATCGGTGCTGACCGGATCGACCATGGCAACCGCGCCATGGAGGACCCCGCCCTCATCGAAGCCCTGAAAGACCGCCAGACACCGATCACGTCTTGCCCGCTGTCGAACCTCTCCCTCTGCGTCATTGATGATGTGCGCAAAAGCCCGGTTAAAGCGATGCTGGACGCTGGATTACTGGTCACCGTCAATTCCGATGATCCGGCCTATTTCGGCGGCTATGTGAATGAGAATCTTGAGGCGGTCGCGACGGCTTCGCAGCTGTCGTCCGGTGACCTGATCCAGCTGGCTAAGAACAGTTTTTCGGGTAGCTTTCTGACGGGCTCTGAAAAACAGGCACACCTTGAAGCGATCGACGCGGTGGCCGCGGATATGTTGGACTAAGTTGACCGGAACGCGGCTGGCGTTTTGGCGGGCGCCCACTTAAGCCTCGTTAGATGATTACCCATCTTTATCGCTACCCCGTCAAAGGCCTCAGCGCCGAAGCGCTTCAGGATATGAGCCTAACGGTTGAGAACGGTCTGGCCGGTGACCGAGCGATCGCCATTGCGCGGCAATCGGATGTCTTCGATCCCGCCGCCCCCAAGGCCGTCTCTAAGTTCCACTTTTTGATGCTCGCCAAAGATGAGGCGCTTGCAAAGCTACGCACCGCGTATGATGAAGAGACGGGCTATCTCACGCTTAGCCAAGATGGCGATATCAAACTCACCGCGCCGGTAAATACGGCG
>JBCAWP010000127.1:0-7514 GCA_038534535.1 Pseudomonadota bacterium | reverse complement strand
GATTTGCCCGGCGTTCAGAGTCTTACCCGCCATGATCCGCCAGGCGTTTTCGGACGAAGAAGTTGCCGTTGTCACGGGTGGGCCGGATGTGGGGGCCGCCTTCACGTCGCTCCCGTTCGACCACATGCTTTTCACAGGCGCGACTTCAATCGCCTACCATGTGATGCGCGCGGCGGCCGATAATCTCGTGCCGCTGACGCTGGAACTCGGCGGCAAAAGCCCGGTTGTCCTCGGCCGATCCGCCGACCTGGAAAAATCAGCCAGCCGGATCATGGCGGGTAAGACTCTGAACGCCGGGCAAATCTGCCTCGCGCCGGATTACGCGTTTGTTCCAAAGGAAAGGACACGCGAGTTCGTCGCCCATGCCCAAAGTGCCGTGGCGAAAATGTTTCCGACCCTGAAGGACAATGACGACTACACGTCTGTGATCAACCAGCGCCATTATGATCGTCTGACCGGCTATCTCGAAGATGCCCGGGCCAAAGGCGCCGAGATCATTGAGATCAATCCGGCCGACGAGAACTTCTCACAGCAGCCACACCACAAGATGGCACCGACCCTTGTGCTCAATCCGAGTGACGACATGGACGTCATGCAGGATGAGATCTTCGGGCCAATCCTTCCGATCAAGGAATATACCGACACCCGAGAGGCGATCGATTACATCAATCGCCATGACCGCCCGCTTGGGCTCTATTATTTCGGGGAAGACGCGGCGGAGAGAGAGCAAGTGCTTGAGAACACGACATCCGGCGGCGTCACCGTCAATGATGTCGTCTTCCACGTCGGCCAGGAGGACTTGCCGTTCGGTGGTATCGGGCCGTCTGGTATGGGCGCCTATCATGGCCGCGATGGTTTCCTTGAGTTCAGTCACCGCAAGGCCGTCTACGCGCAGACCGGGTCTGAATTGATCGCGATGATCCGCCCGCCCTATGGCGAGAAGTTTCGCAAGCAGATTGCCGGCATGATCAAGCGGTAGGCATCCATGGTTCGGTGGCTTGTGTGTTCGATTGCGCTCGGCCTTTTGATCGGCTGCACCCGGACCATCGGTGAGGACGACGTTTTCTTGCCTTGGATGGCAGAAGGCACACAGTTCAGCGTCACGGATGATGACGACGCTGTTTTCGTTGCGAACCGTGCGCGGGACGGCCTGTTCGAAGAGATGGGACTGAAGATCGAGGACACGTCCGTCCCAACGACAATCGGGAGCCTCGCCGTGCGACATGTCCTCTCACCGGAGGAGGATGTCCCACTTTTTGTCTATTGCGGCGGCAATTCCTACGACATTCCGAGCCATGGTGAGCTGGTGACCTGGAAGGTGGCCCAGCATGGAGATCTGCTCCTGTGGGACTATCCCGGTTATGGCGCGAGCCAAGGCGAGGCCCGCGTGGAAGATTTCAAATTAGCCGCGAAGGATCTTGCGGGTGAAATCGAGAGCTTTCGACGCGATACGGCTCAGCCGGTCGTGTTCTGGGGGCATTCCCTCGGCGGGTTCGTCTGCTCTGAACTGGCGGGCACGACGCCGGGGGCGGCGGCGATCATCTATGAGGCGTCGGCCCCCTCATCAGAAGCGGCGATCACCGGGGCTGTGCCTTGGTATGCGCGCCCGTTTGTGCGCGCCGAGCTTGATCCGGTCTTGCTCGACTTCGAGAGTGTGAACGCGCTCAATGGCGAAAAGTTGAGCGCGCTGGTCCTGGGCGCGCGAAAGGACCGGGTGCTTCCTGTGAAACTCAGCCGGCGTCTCAGAGATGACCTCGAAGCGGCAGGTCATGCGGTCAGTTACCACGAGTTCCGCAAGTCCAATCACTTCAATATCGGCTTCGACAAACAGCTACAGACAGTCGTTGGATCGTTTGTCGCGACGCTCTGATCAGCGCTGCAGGAAGCTTGGTACGTCGTCGCCAAAGCCGCGAACACCGTCCTCGGCGGGCTCCAAGATTGGATCATCATCCTTGCGTTTGCGATCCGGCTTTGGCTTCCGGCGCCGGCGCGGGGTGTCGTCTGCGATATCTTGAGCGCCAGAGGCTTCATTTGATACCGCCGGCGTATCGTCAGCGAGGACGGCCTCGTCTGGCTGGTCGACTGGGGCGTCCGAACGCCGGTCGTCGCGGTCTCCCCCGCGGCGACGGCCGCGGCCACGTTTCCGGTCGCCTCGGTCGCGGCCCTTGCTGCGTCCGCGCCGACCTTCATCTTTTGGGAGGCCCTCAAGTTCTTCCGCCAGTCCCTTGATTTCTGCGTCTAAGACGTCAGTGGATATGAGTTTGAGGACGTAACCCCAGGACTTTTCATCCTCGGGACTGACAATCGTATAGCTCACGCCCTCGCGACCCGCGCGGCCGGTCCGTCCAATGCGGTGTACATAATCTTCGTCTTTTGGCGGGGGGGCAAAATTGAAGACGTGGGAGACATCCGGAATATCGAGGCCGCGGGCGGCGACATCCGATGCGATCAGGAGCTGCAGGTCGCCATTGCGGAAACGCTCAAGCGTTTGTGTGCGGTAGGCTTGCGGCAAGTCGCCGTGGATCGCCGCCGCATTGAAGCCATGGACCGACAGAGATTTCGCGACGATGTCGACTTCTTTCTTGCGGTTACAGAAGACGATCCCGCTATCGATTTCGCATTGCTGGATTATGGCGCGGAGGGTGTGGCGCCGGGCTTTCATGTCGCTCGTGGGGATTTTGACCACATACTGCGTGATCGTCTCCGCCGTCTGGGCCTGACGTGCGACTTCGATTCGCATCGGATTATTTTGAAATTTCTTGGCGAGCTTCTCGATCTCTTTCGCAAAGGTCGCTGAAAAGAGAAGGGTCTGGCGTTTGCGCGGTAGAAGCGTGCAGATCTTCTCGATATCGTCGATGAAGCCCATATCGAGCATGCGGTCCGCTTCGTCGATGATGAGGGTTTCGACGCCGGTGAGGAGGATCTTGCCGCGTTCAAATTGGTCGATCAGGCGCCCGGGTGTCGCGATCAGGACGTCAACGCCGATATTGAGGAGCCGTTCCTGCTCCTTAAAGCTGACCCCACCAATCAACAGCGCCATAGTGAGCTTGTGGTGGGTGCCGTATTTTCGGAAGTTCTCCGCAACTTGGTCGGCCAATTCCCGCGTTGGTGCGAGGATCAAGGTCCGCGGCATACGTGCCCGTGCCCGTCCGCGGGCCAGGCGATGGATCATGGGGAGCACAAAAGCTGCGGTTTTGCCGGTGCCTGTTTGCGCAATTCCCGTAACGTCACCGCCAACGAGGACGTGGGGGATCGCCTGTTCCTGTATTGGGGTCGGGTGTGTGTAGCCTGCATCCGCTACCGCTTGCAGTACTTTCGGGCCTAACCCGAGATCCTCGAAGGTTGGTTTGGCCTCTGCGCCATCAATCGTGTCTGACAAGATTATCGTGTTCCTAAGCGTTTTAGTTTGTCCCGTATGCTGCCCTCGTGACAGCCGCCGGGCTCTCTCTACGCCCGGAATCCGTTCATTGGTCGCGACATAGTTCAGTTTGCGCCATGGGGAAAGGGCGGAGCACAGGCGTCAAAACGGCAAAGAAAAAAGCCCGCTCAGGATGAGCGGGCTTTTGAAGTGTCATTTCTTGACGACAGACTAGGCTACGTCGGCGAGGTTCTGGTTCGCAAAATCCCAGTTCACGAGCTCGCCGAGGAACGTATCCATATATTTCGGCCGCGCGTTTTGATAGTCGAGATAATAGGCGTGTTCCCAGACATCCATGGTGAGAAGGGGCGTGACGCCTGCTTCTGTGAGCGGGGTTTCGGCATTCGGTGTCTTGCGGATTTCCAACTTGCCATCCTTGACGACGAGCCACGCCCAGCCGGAGCCAAATTGGCTGCCGCCAGCCACTTTGAAAGCGTCCGCGAAGGCCTCATAGGACCCAAAGTCACGCTCGATCAGCTCGGCGATCTTGCCAGTGGGCTTGCCGCCGCCGCCGGGCTTCATGGAATGCCAGTAAAACGTGTGGTTCCAGACCTGGGCGGCATTGTTGAAAAGACCAGCCTTCGAAGCGTCGCCTGCCGCAGCATTAATGATGTCTTCAAGCGGGGCATCGGCGTGGTCCGTGCCATCGATAAGTTTGTTAAGATTGGTCACATAGGCATTGTGGTGCTTGCCATAGTGGAAGTTCAGCGTTTCTTCCGATATGTGCGGTGCGAGATCGCTGCGGCCATACGGCAGCGCTGGCAGATCAAAGGCCATTAAACAGTCTCCTTGCTGGTGATATCCCAATAAATCAATGCGTCGCTCTCCATATGGGTTCCTTTATCCCGATGACCACTGCGCAAACCAATGAAAAATGGAAACGCCTCGACGAAGATGTCGCGCGGGGCGATGAAGACCGTTGGCTCTCAAGCCGTTACGCTGCCATTGAGGCGCGCAAACGGCTGATCGCCCTTTACGCGTTCAATCTGGAACTCGCGCGAATCCGTCTCGCGGTTACGGAACCTGGCCTCGGCGCGATCCGTTTTGAATGGTGGCGTGAGGCGGTGGCCGAGCTTGAAAAGGGCAAGGACCCGCGGCGCCACGACGCTATCGAAGCGGTTGCGGAAACCGCGATCGCCGTGAAAACGCTCCTTGGCTTGGTGGATGGTCACCAAGCGGCATTCGATACTGGCGACGCTGAGTTAGAGCCCGAAGTCCTGTTAATGCGGGCGGCGGCCGGTCAGCTGACGCTTGCTCATGGTTGGGGGCCCCATATTGCAGACTTGGCGCCGGCCTATGCGCGGGCCCGCCGCGGCGTCTCCGAAGTGACGGGGCCGGTCCTGCCAAAAGTGCCCGCGCCCATCCGGCCGGCCATCTGCCACGCCGTCTTGCGATTTGATTATGCCACGGGGCGTCGTCCCGGTCCGCTCGCCAAGCGGATCACACTCGTGCGCGCGATGCTGCAGGGGCGGGCTTGAACGCATAGGTCCGCTGAAATGGCTCAAGATTGGGCTGGGGTGTGACGCGTTTGAGTGTGCTGAGTTCCCGGAACCGCACCTCTTGAAGCCGCCCAAAGGCGCGCGCGCCACCAAACCGGACAGCGCGGTACATGATATTGCGGAGGAGAAATCCAATACCGACATCCCTCAGGGCGCGGCGGAAGATCCGGTCAGCTTCTTTGCGCCTCCGGCGATCGCGTGTCGGTCCTAAGGCATAAAGCCAATCATGCACCACGGCGGCCTCGCTATGGCGGCCGAAGGGTGAAATCAGCCAGCGAGCCCAGGGCGGGATAGAAGCAAAATCCGTTTCAAACCGAGAGGGTACGACGATCGCAACGCGCGCCTTTCCAAGATGAGCAAGATATCCAAACGGGCGCATGACGACAGCAAGGCGGCGCTTCTCCCGCCACTCACCGGGAATTAAAACGACCGATAATGCCGAGACGAATCCGTCTGCCGGTTGTTCAAACAACTGATTGGCGTTCGGGATCCCGGCGATCTCTGGAGACTTCGCCCGCGCCACAGACAGCGCCATGGCCTCCGGCGGCAAGGCAAGATCCTGCAACGTCGCCTCGGGCGGCGCAAAGCACGCATCGGCCGAGGCGCTTGCCGAGACGAGCTCCACCATGAGCTCGGGATTTGTACCAGCCACTTGTTCCATCAACAAAGAAACTAGCTCGGGACGTGCCCCACTGGCCAGTCACGGTTGAGCGATATGGGGCCGATGGAGAATGAAATCTTTGTAGGGGAGGGTTACTCGGCCGCGGTCTGCAAAGCGCCGTCCGCTAGCCAATTGGCGATATCGTCCAACGCGCGAGCCGCCATGGCACGTTTGCGGGCACGACCTTTGTCTTTTCCCTTTAGGCGTTTTCCCGTCTCGTCGGTCTTCGCGACAAGGGCAGGGTCGATCTCTGGAAAGAGGCCAAAGTTGACGTTCATGGGTTGGAACGTCTGTTTCGCGGCGAGATGTCCGCCGGTAATATGTGCAATCAGAGCACCAAGCGCCGTTGTGGCGGGCGGTGGAGAGCAAGACCGACCGCGCCGTTCTGCCGCCGCAAAGCGCCCCGCAAGCAAGCCCATCGCCGCGCTCTCGACATAGCCTTCGACGCCGGTCACTTGTCCGGCAAAGCGAATGTGCGGTGCCGACTTCAGACGAAGTTCCGCGTCGAGAAGGCGTGGGCTGTTGATAAATGTGTTTCGATGGATCCCACCGAGACGCGCGAATTCTGCTCGTTCAAGGCCGGGAATCATCTGGAAAATCTCTTTTTGGGCCCCGTATTTCAGCTTCGTCTGGAACCCAACCATATTCCATAGGGAGCCGAGCGCATTGTCCTGTCGGAGTTGGACGATGGCGTGGCATTTCACATCGGGCGCGCGTGGATTGGTAAGCCCGATTGGCTTCATCGGGCCAAAGCGGAGTGTCTCGCGTCCACGTTCCGCCATCACCTCGATCGGCAAGCAGCCCTCGAAGTAAGGTGTATCCTTTTCCCAGTCTTTGAACTCGGTCTTGTCGCCCGCAAGTAACGCGTCGATGAAGGCGTTGTACTGCGCTTCGTCCATAGGGCAGTTGATGTAGGCCGCCGTATCGCCGCCGGGACCTGGCTTGTCATAGCGCGATTGACGCCAGGCCACGTCCATATTGATACTGTCCATATTCACGATCGGCGCAATCGCATCAAAGAAAGCAAGATCATCTTCGCCTGTTTCAGCACGTATTGTATCGGCAAGGGCAGGCGAGGTCAGCGGCCCGGTGGCGATGATCACACTACCCCAATCGGCGGGCGGTAGACCCTCAATTTCTTCGCGAATGATGGTGATGTTTGGGTGGGTCGATAGGCGCTCTGTCACCGCGGCGGCAAACCCATCCCGGTCAACGGCGAGCGCACTGCCTGCCGGGACCTGGTGGCGGTCGGCCTCGGAGATGATGAGCCCGCTGGCCCGGCGCATTTCCTCGTGGAGAACGCCAACGGCATTCGTTTCGTGGTCGTCGGACCGGAACGAGTTCGAACAGACAAGTTCGGCCAAATAGTCCGTTTGGTGGGCGTCTGTGCCGCGCACACCGCGCATTTCGTGCAGAATAACCGGAACGTCAGCTTCCGCCGCCTGCCAAGCGGCCTCGGAGCCAGCCATACCGCCGCCAATAATGTGAATGGGATCTAGGGTCATGGCAGAGGGAATGCGCTGCCGGCGTGCAAGCGTCAACAGATGGCCGGTTTGCCGTCTGCAAAGTTCAGTCTAAGTCTTGCCGCCGATTGAAGGAGTTCGCCGTGAAACTCGACGTTGGCCTCGGCATTCAGGATGGGGCATCGACAGCCCGTCGGATGGCGTTGGCCATTCTACCCGCCTACGTCCTCGCTGCGATTGTGGGCATGGTGAGCGCAGCCTATGCCAGCGCGAACTTCGCCAGCACCCTGGCACTCCTTGCGCCATATCCGTTCCTCGCCCTTGCCGGCGCAATTTTCTATCGCCGAGCTTTTCGCGCGGAGGCGCAACACCAGCTTCTGCCAAGCGCGCTGATATTACTGATTGGCGAGATACTGGTCCAACTCCTCTTCCTAATCCTCTTGTTCTTGATGGCGCTTCTGATTGTCCTGGTC
>JBCAWP010000126.1:0-7595 GCA_038534535.1 Pseudomonadota bacterium | reverse complement strand
CAACGCCATTTGGAACCACAATGGCAGGCACGCCCGGAAACGCCTCGGCGCAGGCGTCTCGCTCAACATCCGCAGTGGTGTGGAACAAGGTCTGTTTTGGCAAACCCACCCGCGCAAGCTTGGCCCAGGCTTGCTTCAGCCGGCGGCGGCGGACAGCGCCCCATTCCGCAGTGGCTTGGATCGCGCCCCGGGGCGACCAGACCAAGGGTTTATTCAACTGCCGCGCGGCGAAAAAGACGGGAAATGTCGGAAACGAATAGGTCGCGGTGAGGTGCAGAATATCTGCCTGACGCGCGAGCTGTTTCAGGGGCCCGAACATGCGCGGTGCGATGTCCTTTCCACGTGATTTGCGGACAAAATGGACGTCGTATCCCGCAGAATAGCGCTCCGGCGTCGCTGAGATCTGCAGCCGGTCATCCCGGCCAGGGCCTGCGGAATCCGTTGTCAGAACGGTCACATCAATGCCCTCTTGCGCGGCCAGGGCATTGCAGAGGCCATACGTCGAAAAGATCGGTCCGCCCCAATATGTGGCGGGATAAAATGCCGGCGTCACATGCAGGATGCGCAAAGGGCGATCGGCAGGCTCATCGCTATCGGACACAGATTCTTATCCCACACTTGAGGTGCGTACTTAGACTTCTGCCCAGATCAATGGGAAGGAGCCACCCCGTCGATGAGTACCACCGATCTCCTGAAACTACCCTTTATTGCAAGTTCGCAAGCGCAGAAACATGTCACGCACAATGAAGCGATCCGAGCGCTTGATGCGCTTGTTCAATTGAGCGTGATATCCGAAGCGTTATTGGCTCCGCCGCCCGACCCGTCGCCGGGAGCCCGCTATTTGATCCCAAGCGGGGCTACGGGCCATTGGTCCACCCATATTGGTGAGATTGCGGCCTGGCAGGATGGCGCTTGGGCTTATTTTGTGCCGCAAGCGGGGTGGCGGGCCTATGTCGAGGATGACGATCGTCTGATCGTGCGAACGGCGTCAGGGTGGCAGCCGATTGAGACAGGCTCGGTCAACCCGGCTCCCGCGGTAGGCATAAACACGATGGCCGACGCAACGAATAAGCTGGCGGTGAAGTCCGACGCGGTTTTGATCAGCCATGACGATGTCACGCCGGGGTCAGGCGATATCCGCTTGTTTTTGAATAAGGAGGCCGAAGCGGCGACCGGGTCTTTGGTCCTGCAGACCAGCTTTGGCGCTCGGGCCGAGATTGGCCTTGTGGGGACCGATGATTTTAAGGTTCGGGTGACCGCGGACGGAGTGACATGGCGCGACGCCATCGTCATTGACCGGATAACCGGGGCTGTAAGCTTTCCAAACACAGCGAACGAGCCGGAACCTGTCGCGCGCTCCTCATTTGGACCGGTCAAAGCGAAGATTGAGGACGGTGCAGAGGACGCCGAACTCCTATTTCTAAGCGATTCTACAGGAACGGCGAGCGACGAATGGATCTACCGTTTTGCCGTGTGGCTCGCCGGGCGCTACCCCACCCATTCGCTGACATATTATTTGAACACTGGAACTGGCTATGACGCTGGCACGTCGCTGCAAACTGGCACCGGCCCGCGCACGATCCGCATTTACAATGCTGCATCCCCCGGATTTAGCCTGCTGAATTGGCTCGGCGCGCTTTTCGACCATGCCGTTGCGCCACTCTCCCCAGACGTGATGGTCACCAATCTTGGTATTAACAATCGCACCTATGACCAATGGCGCATTCGCCAATTCATGCTGTCGCTCATTCAAGTCAGTTTGGAGACCCATCCTCACCTGCCAGTGGTCAATGTTCTGCAAAATCCGAACCGTGACGACACGTCCATGGACAGAGTTATTGAGGCGCTGAAAGGCGTGCCTGCGTCTTTTCCCGGGCTGACACAGGTGGATGTCCACCAAGTCTTTCTTGCCGCCGGCAAACCTGCGGCCTGGTACGCCGATAGTGTCCACCCCGGCAGCGCGGGGTCACAAGTCTACGTCGATACGGTCTCTGAGGCATGGGAGGAGGCCGCCGGCGCGCCCGGCGCCGACACGTTCGAGCCTTGGTTTGCAGCGACCGGCGTTGATGCGTTCGACCTATTAGACAATGGCACCTTTGACACTTTTGCGGGCACTTTGCCTGACGGTTGGACCAAAGGAGGGGCAAGCGACGGGCTCGTCGAAAGAGAAACGACCTTAGTCTATCGCGCCCGTCCGCAGAGTTTGAAATTGACCGGCGGAGCCTCGGCGAACGCGTTTATCAGCCATGTTTTGCCGGATATCGGCCGCGTGGCCGGCAAGTCCGTTAGTGTTGCGATGCGCGTCTATAGCGACACTCCCGCCCACCGGCTCATTGTTCGGTTCGACGGGACGGGCGCCGAGGCCGCCAATGATGGGTTTGAAGCTGACCCAGGTCATTCCCCCGGGGGGTGGATCTGGAAGATTATCGACAATCTTGCCGTGCCGGTAGATGCGACAAGTTTTTCGATCCAAGTGACCGCGACCGCCCCATCTTCGGTGCTCTATGTCGACCGCGTGATCGTCTACGAGGGGGCCGGCCGGCCAGCCCTCCTTTAACGCCGCTGGACTGGGATTATTCTCCAGGGGTGGCGATGGATCTGGGTACGGGGCGTTTCGGCGTTTGTATGGCGCGTCTCAGACCGCGCCTGCGGGCATGTTCCGCCACGCTCCCGTCTAAGTATAATTCGGCCAACCGGATGGCGAGGGCGAGCGCGAGAAAGATGACACCGCCGCCAATCATGTCTGAGACGAAACTGCCGCTCACGCGGTGCCCCATAATGACCGCGAGGAGTATGGCCGGCAGGCGTAGCCATCGGTCGTTTCGAACTGACGCAATTGTATAGCGTGAGGTTAGGGCGAGGATTATTCCGCCCGGAATGAAAACAAGCGGTAGCCCGATCCAGCCATAGGCCCAGTAGGCTTCGGCGAAGTGGGTCGTGCCGACGGAGGCGCCGTCGCGGCCGCGGATCAAGTAAAAGGTCTCACTCCCAAGCTCACCAACGGCCGGCTTGTTTGGCCATAAGGCGCGCGGAATAATCGAGGCAAAGACATAGCGGAACCGCTCGCCTGGTCGGCCTTGGTCATATTGGTCCACCACGAAGGCGGCGACATTTACGAAGCTCAAACGAAGCAGCGGGTCTTTTTCCTGCACATTGCCGAACTGAACTGTGTCTTGATTTTCCCAATATCGCTCAACGATTTCGATCCGCTCCGAGATCGTCGCTGTGTTGCCTAGGCCGCCATTCAGATCTTGCACTTCGGCCCGGCCAAAGTGAATGAGCGGCTGCGTCACAATCAGCACCGTGAAGGCCAAGATGGTGCCGATGAGGGCGCGGTTCAGCCTGAAATTATGGAAAATATAGGCCAGGTAGATGAAGATGAGGCTCGTGAGCATTTCGGATTTGTCGAATGCCAAAAGGCCCGCGGAAAAATCTATTACGAACAAGCCAAGCGCCAATGCCAGGGTCAGAGACTTTGTGCGGAGACCATGGAACATCAGCAGGAACAATCCCGCCACATACGCTTTTCCGAGCGTTAAGATCGCGGCTGGTAGGTAAATGTCCGAGAGGCCGTACATTCGCGGCAAGTGAATGCCGTACCGGATCGCCCCGCCGAAGATAAGAAAGAGCGCAGCAGCGAGCAGGATCGTGTTGTTTTGGCGGCGCTTGGAGAGGGGTTGCCGAGCCTTACTGGGCGTTGGTTCGTTGATCAGGGCGGCGGTGCAAATCACGATGGTGATGGACAGAATGAAAATCTGAAGGACTTTCAGAACGTCGGCCTCTGTAAAGTCAAAGACGGAGCGGATGTAGGATTCCGTTCGCGCATTCACGATGTAGGGAACGATCGTGCCGAACCCGCAATATACCGCGCTGCTGATGCGAAACCAAAACAGAGAGGTCCAAAGTCGCTCTCGCCGCGCGGCGACATCGCCGACGGCGAAGTAGACGAGAATGGCCGTTAAGAGGCCGGCGAGCAGCATATTGAAACTGTGTCCGGCGTCGCTGCTGCTTGCGAATACGGGACCGAGGACAAGTGCGGCGGCTGAAAGGCCGAGAAGACTGATGGCTTCCGGCAGGCTAGCAAGCTTTGCAGGCGATGAACCATTCCGTTGGGCCATGGGGCGCCTTCGGCGCGAGATCGTCGGATCAGCGTGCATCGATTATCTCTCGCGCGGTTCCTTAGACAGGCCCAAGGCTGTCCTTAATACACGATCGAGTTGATCGGCTTCACCGTAGCCGGATTGGCGTGCTCTTGCTTGTCCCGCAGCCGCAATTCTTTGCCGGTCCGTTGGCGCTGCAAGGTAGTGTTGGACAAGGCTCATTAGTTCGTCCTTTGAGGAAAAAAAGACTGCCTCTTTGCCGTCATCGAAGAGGCCTAGGTGTTCCTCGGTACGTTCGGCGATCATGAAGCCGCCGGCGGCTGGTATCTCCATCGAGCGCGTCGTTGATTGTTCAGCGATGCGCTTGCTGAGAAGACAAAGCGTGATTTTCGCTTGACCGAGGGCTTGGCCATAATCTGTACCCCAGAGGGCATCGCCCTGAACCAAGTCGCGCGCCCACGGATGGGTCTCGGCATAGGTCGTCCAGTTTGGTCCCCAGATTTTAACGTCGATCCCGGTTGCGGCGAGAGTAGAGAGTGTCTCGGCATAGTGGGGCTGATAGTGGCCGACGAATGTGACGTCGCTGTCAAACCGCGCATCTGCTGGCATTTTCGCTGCATCTGTGATCCGTTGGCCGTATCCCTGGCGCACGGAGAGTACATTTTGAGCGCCTCGCCGCCGATAATCGTCCGTCTCGAACGTTTTTGTCGTTACCACCAGATCGAACAGGGGCATTGAGCGAAACAACAGATGGGACCGATTATCTGTAAATTGCGAATCCAGCGTGAAGTGGATGATTGAGGACGCCCGCTGTTTAACGGCCAGAATGGTCGACGGTTTGATCCAGACGGCCTTGTTAATCCAAGCGAGATCGAAGGACTGATCGCCCAAGAAAGATATGAGGCGGCTATTTAGATCCCAGACTGGACGACCGGTATTGAGGCGCGCTGCCAGACTCAATTCGAGGCGGGAATAGGGGGGCGGGGACGGGCGCGCATCAAAGGGTGTTACATGGCAGCCAAGGGATGAGAGTGTTTTAATACGGTCTGCCCCGTTTGTGCCAGGTCGCGTGCGCCCGACATATAGCACTTTGAGCCCCTCCAGATCGGCGGGGGCCTCCGAGATGGCATGGGGGATCGATGCGCCGTTCATACGGGACCCGGTGGCGATGGAACGGTCTGGGCGATAGCGGTCGCGGCGTCGGCCTGAGTGTAGCCCATCAGCGCAATTTCCTGCGCAAAATGCCTTTCGATCCTGACGGCTTGGGCCGCCGATAGGATTACGTCGTCGTCCTTTTTCCGATTTCCACCTTTCGCCACAATGCCGAGATCGCCAGAAAACGGGATGCCAACCTCTTCGAAAATGCGTGCAAGACCATCTGTTAGCGTCTCGTAATGGACGAGGTCGTCGACGAGTTGGTCTCCGGTTTCGGGGTCGATATAGATCGGTGCATTGAGCGGGGCGTAGTGGTCGATCACGTCGTCCAAGGAGACCGCTAGTCCCCGATCATGTTTGAGCATCCGGTACATAGAGACCGTCTTATCCCACGGGTTCCGCTCGACCGCGATTTTACGATATGCGGTCCAAACTGCGGAGGGCAGTCGCCGCCGAAGCTCATGGGCCGGCATATGATTATAATACCGCCGACGCTGGCGCAGAATGCTCGCAATTGTGCGTGCGCGGCGCGGCCATGGTCCCGCCGGACGAGCATCGGTTAAAGGGTTGAAGAAGCCGAGTTGATTTTGGGGCATATGCCCTTCGATCGGCGGATCGATTGCAGTGATGATATCTCCAGGGCGCCGATACTTTCCGAGGAAGACTTCAATGCTCGTGCCGGCCGTTTTGCGTGTCTTCAGGAAAATGAGTTTGTGCCGGTGAAGGACAATCATGCGTTGCCTCCGGCCATTATGGGAGCATCGGCGCCGGCCCTAAGCATCGAAAATCCCTGCAAGTTGGCCGGCATCGCGCAAGGATTTGACGAGTTGGTGCGCGCCTTGGCGGTGCACGTGGAGGCGCACTTTGTCGTCCATCGCGATGCGCTGGGCATGGGCAACATCGAGGCGGTCATCGCCGGCGGCGTGCACATCGATGGTGATCTGTCCTGGCGCAGCGTTCACGATGGGCCGCAGGTCCCAATATCGCTGTGTCACAAATCCCCGGCGCCAGACGCGGAGGCTTTGGGATTTCCAGCGAAAATCTCGATATTTAAACTTCAGCCACGGCGAGACGAAGGTTTGCGGTGAGAACGCGATCACCCGCCCGCGCTTTAATAGGCAGGCAAAAAGAATAGCGGCGAACCCGCCCATTGAGTTGCCGACGAAGACGATATTGGACGGCTGAACGTGATCGATGATCTCGCTGATGAGCACCTGCGTATCGCGGATCGACGGCAAGCCCGGTGCCCCGTGGTACCAAGACTGCGACAGATCCCGGATAAAGACCTTCTGGCAGTCTAATACTCCCGACGATTTGTAAAACTCGTAGGGCGGCATGGCCAGATTGCCAGCGATCCCGCCGAAGAAAAAATAAAGATCATCGGATCCTGCTCGCAAATCCAATTGGACTGCGTCCTCAAACCCGGGCCGGATCTGGAGGTTTTCGGCGGAGAGGTCGGGATCAATCGACATTTTGTAAGGTCCGGTCGAAGGCGCGCTCGAGATCGACTGCAGACGGCGCCTCATTGGTCATGAGGTCGCGCGGTATACCGAGATAATCGGCGGCATCGGTCCATTGCGCTGATTGGCTTTGCCACGCCGGACGGGTGGATCTGACATGGTCATAGTCAAGCGGCGCGTGATCAGGTGACCAGTTCGCAGCCTGATAAAGGGATGCCATGGTTTTCCCGGGCGATGCCGTGAAGTCAGGCAAGGTCAGCGTGTGCGTCGCCCCTGAGCGCCAAGGGGCTAGGCTTTGCCTGAGCTTATGATTAGCCGCCCACCAGAAGGCCAGCAGTTTGATATAGGCGGGCTGCGTGGCGAGGGCCTCTGGGGCCGGTTGAACGGCGCGCCACATGGAATGGCGTGTGGCTAGGGCTGCATCTATAATCTCTTCATACTGCCAATTATTATAAAAGCCGCGCCGGCTAAAAAACGATCGGCGCCTATATTTGTCCGCAAGTGATTTGCGCCACGTCCCCTGACCAGATGGGAGAAGGTGCGCCGATACCCAGTCTTTTGGGGGCCGGATTAAATGAATGACCTGGATGTTCTCCAGACCAGCCATCAGAGCCGGCGCCTTGTTCCAAGCGCGTACACTGTCGATGACGGTCTGCTCGCCGGCCTGGATAAGGGCCCGAAGATAAGTCACTTGCGCGTCTGTGACCGTCTCGTCGAGTTCATCTAGAGGATGGATTGGGGTTAGCGTTCCGTCAGCGGCCGGAGACTGCTCAGTCCAATAAGCGCCGAGTTCGTCCCAAGTCGCTTTCGAATTGTCACGACTGCCCTGCCAGAGACGGGGGCACGCTCTGTTTTGACGAACCATTCCATCCCCGTCTCT
>JBCAWP010000125.1:0-7631 GCA_038534535.1 Pseudomonadota bacterium | reverse complement strand
GAGCCGTCCGATACGTCCAAATCCGTTGATTGCGACGCGTACTGCCATGAAAAGTCTCCTGAGATCCCTGATAGTCTGAATATGATCGTGCCAGAGCGGCGCGCCCCACCCCAGTGGCGGCCTCTTTCACGCTCCCTCTGCAAAAGCTAGGCCGGGGTGTACTCCGCTCCTCCCAAAGCGTCCACCCCGCCAACCGCTGTTCATTCGCGCGGATTTCACGGGGTCAGGTCGGGGATTGCGCTGTTGCCACAGATTAATGCACGGCCCTGAATCTGCGGGATCGTCAGAAGCGAATTGAAAGGGGATTGCACTAGTCTCGCGAGCTTATAGGGAGGAGGAGCCCATGATTTTCAGATTTATCTCGGCACTCTTGATGGCCATTGGCGTCGGCTTTGCTGGTGTTTGGATTTACCAGGACATGTCATTCGATTTCGCGACGGCGCCGGCCGAAGCTCGGGCGACCTGGCTCGACGGCAAAGCGCGCTCAATGAAAGGCACATTCAAACCAAACTACTTGTCCAAGTCCGTCGGCGGCACGGCCCGTGGGTCAAGCCTAACGTTCACCTACAATACGGGCATGGGGTCGCTCACGTGCGGTCAGAAGGTCGACTGTGACCGGCTCCAGTGCGGCCGTTATCTGCGCTCGGCGCCCGGCAAGAACGGCCTGACGGTTCGCGTGATCTACACGGATAATACGGGCCGTCAGATCGGTGCCCACACGTTGACGCGGGGTTTTTGCCAGCGCCACGCTGCTTAAGGCTTCCGAACAGAGACGTGTCCGGCGGCCTCCGAGGCGCGCCGGCGCGCCTCTGCGATATCCTGGCCGCGCGCCAGCGCCACACCCATTCGGCGTTTTTCATAGCTCACGGGTTTGCCGAAGAGGCGAAGCTCCGTTCCCGGTATGCCGAGGGCGGCATCGAGGCCCTCAAAGGCGACGCCCTCGGCCTCGACCCCGCCATAGATGACCGCCGAGGCACCCGGCTCCCGCAGCTCCGTGTTCACCGGCAGGCCGAGAATCGCCCGGGCATGGAGGGCAAACTCGCTCTGAACCTGCGAGACCAGCGTCACCAGCCCCGTATCATGGGGGCGAGGGCTCACTTCTGAGAACCAGACCTCGTCTCCCTTCACGAAGAGCTCGACCCCAAAGAGCCCCCAGCCGCCAAGCGCATCCGTCACGCGAGCGGCCATGTCCTCGGCCGTTTTCAGCGCCGCCTCGCGCAAGGGTTGGGGCTGCCAACTCTCAACATAGTCGCCCGCTTCCTGGCGGTGTCCCACCGGCGCACAGAATTGCGTTCCCGTGGCGGCCCGCACCGTCAGCAGCGTAATCTCAAAATCGAAATCAACCGCGCCTTCGACAATCACCCGCGTCTCGCGCCGGCGCCCGGCCGCCAGCGCATGGGCCCAGGCGGCCGCGATATCCTCAGCCCGGTCCACCTTTGATTGGCCCTTTCCCGAGGAGGACATGACCGGCTTCACAAACACCGGGTACCCGATCCGGTCGGCCGCCGCCTGCAGCTCCGCCTCGGACTCCGCAAACGCATAGGCGCTTGTCCGCAAGCCAAGCTCTTCCGCCGCCAGACGCCGGATGCCCTCCCGGTCCATGGTCAGCTGCGTCGCCCTAGCTGTCGGGACGATCGTTGCAAGCCCGTCGGCTTCAATCCGCGCCAGCTCATCCGTCGCAATCGCCTCAATCTCTGGCACGATCAGATGCGGCCTTTCGATCTCGACCAGTGCGCGCAGGGCCGCCGCGTCGGTCATGTCGATCACATGGGCGCGGTGGGCCACCTGCATGGCCGGGGCATTCGCATATCGGTCGACCGCGATGGTCTCAACGCCCAGTCGCTGCAGCTCGATCACGACTTCTTTGCCCAGCTCGCCAGCCCCCAGAAGCATGACCCTGGTCGCGGCCGGGGAGAGGGGCGTGCCGATGCTCACCATGGCTTAAAGCCGCTCCTTCGCCGCCTCGACAATGGCCTCAGTGGTAATGCCAAAATGCTGGAATAAGTCTGCCGCCGGTGCACTTGCCCCGAAGGTCGACATACCGACAAAGCCATCCTCCGGCCGCAGCACCGCGCCCCAGCCCTGGCGCACGCCGGCCTCGACGCCAATGCGGGGCCCCGTCCCCAAGACTTCGGCCATGTAGGTAGGTCCCTGGGCAGCAAAGAGTTCAAAGCTTGGCAGGGAGACAACCCGCGCAGACACCCCGTCCGCCTCCAGACGGTCACAGGCTTCCATGGCCAAGTGAACTTCAGACCCCGTTGCAATCAAGGTCACCGCATCGCCCGCGCCGCCGGCAAGCACATAGCCCCCGCGGGCACACAGATTATCCGCTTCATGGGTCGTCCGCATGGGGGCCAGTCCTTGGCGTGTCAGTGCGATCACGCTCGGCCGGTCGGCGGCTTCTAGGGCGAGCTGCCAGCATTCAGCCGTTTCCACGGCATCTGCAGGGCGGAAGACCTGCACGTTGGGCATAGCCCGCAGGGCAGCCAGGTGCTCCACCGGCTGGTGGGTCGGGCCATCTTCTCCAAGCCCTATGGAATCGTGCGTCATCACGAAAATGCTCCGCACCCCCATCAGGGCAGCGAGGCGGATCGATGGGCGACAATAGTCCGTAAACACCAGAAATGTGCCGCCATAGGGGATCACGCCGCCATGTAGCGCCATGCCATTCATAGCCGCCGCCATGCCGTGCTCGCGGATGCCGTAATAGACGTATCGTCCGGACCGGTCCTGCGGCGAATAAACGCCAAGACCATCCGTCAACGTATTGTTCGACCCCGTCAGGTCTGCAGACCCACCGAGTGTGAAAGGCAAGGCTGCATTAATGGCCTCCAGCGCCATTTGTGAGGCTTTGCGGGTCGCCACCTTGGTCGGTGCCTCGGCCAGCGCGTTTTTGTGCGTATCGATCGCATCGCCAAGGCTCGAAAGATCGGTTGAAAGCGCCGCATCGAATGCGTCCCGTCCCGGCGCCTTGTCTCGACGCTCGGCCCAGTCACCATGGGCGGCAGCGCCCCGCGCGCCCGCCTCACGCCAGGCGTGCAGAATATCCTCAGGGATGACGAAGGCAGGATGCGCCCATCCGAGGGCCCGGCGTGCGCCATCGATTTCGTCAGCCCCCAGCGGCGAGCCGTGTGCGGAGGATTTGCCGGCCTTGGTCGGCGCGCCTTTGCCGATGACAGTTTTACACGCGATCAGCACAGGGCGATCAGATCCCTTGGCGGCCGTAAGTGCGGCGTCGATGGCGTCTGGATCATGGCCGTCAATCCGCGAGACCACCCAGCCCGACGCTTCAAATCTCTTCAGCTGGTCGGTCGAGTCCGACAGGGAAATTGGCCCATCGATTGAGATATCATTATCGTCCCAAAGAACGATCAGCTTGCCGAGCTTTTGGTGACCGGCCAGAGCAACGGCCTCTTGGCTGATGCCTTCCATCAGGCAGCCATCCCCGGCAATCACATAGGTCTGATGATCGACGAGGTCCGTGCCGTGGCGCGCGGCGAGGTGCGCTTCGGCCATCGCAAATCCGACGGCATTTGCCAGGCCCTGGCCGAGTGGCCCAGTGGTCGTTTCGACGCCCGGTGCGTGTCCATACTCTGGATGGCCTGCGGTCTTGTAGCCCAGCTGCCGGAAATTGCGGATCTGGTCGAGGTCCATGCCCGGCATGCCGGTTAGATAGGCGAGGGCATAAATGAGCATGCTGCCATGCCCCGCCGACAGGATAAACCGGTCCCGGTCTGGCCAGTCCGGCGCGCTCGCATCATATTTCAGATGTTTTGTGAACAGCACCGTGGCCACATCGGCCATGCCCATTGGCATCCCTGGGTGCCCTGATTTTGCTGCCTCCACGGCATCCATCGACAGTGCGCGAATGGCGTTTGCCATGTCGTGATGAGAGACCACCATGACCCCGAATCCCTTAGTTAATGTTGTGTGTCTGCGGCATGGACGCCGCGTGTGCACCCGTCAAGCCGCTTGGCAGGGCCGATATTCGGCTGATATGCAGATTCCTATGAGTTCGTTACAGGACGCCACGGCCAAGCTAGACGCCGCGCTTCGCCGCCTCGAAGCCGCGATCGAGACCGTTTATGATCAGGCCGGCGACCCGACGGTCATTCGTCGGGAAATCGAAGCGTTGACGAATGATCGCGGTCGATTGGCTGAAGAGCTGGATGCATCCCTCGCGCGCGAAAGCGAGCTACAGACCCTGGCCGATGAGGCGTCGGCCGCGCTTGGGTCGGCGATTGAAGAAGTTAAAGCAGCGCTGAAACGCACGGAGCAGGTCTAATGTCACGCGCGGATGTAGAGGTTTATGGAAAGCAGTACTCGGTGGCTTGCGCGCCGGGCCAGGAGGCACGCCTCGGCCAGCTTGGATCGCGCCTCGATAAGCGTGTCAGGCAGATTGCAAAGGCCGTGGGCGATGTGGGTGAGGCACGCCTTTTATTGATTGCGGCGCTGGCATTGATCGACGAGAACGATGCCGTGCGGATGATTCCGGAAAAAGAGCGGGTCGAGAAAGACGCCATGGCCGCGCTATCCGATGCGGCCGTTAAAATTGACGCATTGGCCAGCCGGCTTGAAGCGGCGCATCGGCGGGACTAGGTGACACAATGCGCGACGATAGCGTTCCCCAGCCCTTTTTGGTGGCCTTTCCGAGTGAAGACGGCGAGCCGCGCGTCATGCTCGATCCACTTTTTTTTCAAGGACTCGACGAGGTCGGCCTGTTTCTGTCTGACTTAGCCAAGCACTATGCCCGCAGCTTCCTTCAATCGGGCCGCGCGCGTGACTGGGCCGATGCGATCGAACAGATCCAGGAAATTTTCGACGCCGATGTGGCTGTGCCGTTAAAGGAAGAGGGCGACGCCTGAGGCGCGTTTAGAGTGCGGTAGTTTCGCCTTCTTTATCGGCATCGGCCGGAATGCGGCCAGGTTGCGGAATCATAATGATCGCCATGCCGGCGAGCGACGACACCAGATAAATGAACGGCAGAAGATTCAGGATCCAGCCGGCCTCGAACACTGTGGTCAAAACGGCCTCCGTCGTAGAGACGTTTTCTTCAAGGGTGCGGCCCCATTCAATGAGCGCCAGCGTATATTCGTAATTGTCCACCTGGGCCCGATAGTTGATGTACATGAAGCCAAGATAACCGATCAGAACCACAACGCGTGACACCATGGAGATCCTGCGCGGGTCGATTAAAAAGATCAGTGCGAAGAGAGTGATGTGGACGGTTAGGAAGAATTCCCATGTGCTCGCAATCAGCGCGCGGTTCTCACTGATGGTTTGATGTATATCGAGTAAAGTCATGGGCGCCCTCCACCGGCGACCCTTCTGGACTACGGCGCCGAGCGCATCATCGCAACCAGTCTCGGGCACGATCGCGCATACGCCTATGAGGCGTATCATGACGGGTATTGACGTCAATTATAGGCGTCAGTGGCAGATCAAAGCAGGCCTGAAAACAGAACATTGGCGCTGCCTCTCCACAATCGTCACGAAACTGTGGAAAAACTCTCTAATTGCGCGATTTTTAGCTTGATCTCACTCGACTCACTTTCGGTGTTAAGACATAGTTAACGGACGGTTGAAGACGGGCCGGAGAGACAACTCCGGAAAACGAGCAACCAAAGTGCATCGCACCCGGCGACGCCAGACATCAGAGCAAAGGTGTGAGAGCGCCAGCGCAAAGGATGGACGGACGGTCAAAGGGATAAACAACGCGATGCCCTCGGCGACAGGCACCGGAGCTGTCAGAACGAGGGGCCGTGAGCTGTGACCGGGGCGCGATCCGAAGCACAGCGACCAAAGAGAGGCTGGTAAAACAGCACGGCTCGGCGGTCTGGCTTGAAGAGAAAGTCGAAAGACGGATCAACAGGTCAGGGGAGATAGTGAGCGCTGGACACGGCGAATGCGACAGCTTCCCACGGGTGATGGCGAACCGCGGCAGCGGAAAAGCAGAAGCCTGGGGTCTCTCGAAGATTGACTCCGAGTGCTAGCACAAGGACGAGGTAGTCTGATTCGGTTAGACCGGAAAGGCGTGAGCTGCAAAGCTCACGCCTTTTTGCTTTGTTCGGGTTGCGTCTAGCCCGTGTGACGCCACAGATTGCGCGCGCTGCTCTTTCGTCTGGTTTGGGGCCTTGCCTCTCACGGTCGGCGCGCGTATTTACGCCTGTCGCCTCCGGGCGGGTATAGCATAATGGTAATGCAGTAGCCTTCCAAGCTATCGATCTCGGTTCGATTCCGTGTACCCGCTCCAGCCGGCCTTAGCTCCCACTTCGCCGCCGAAACCGCCGCGACAGCTCCGCCAGCAGGGCCCGGTCGAAGGCTTCCGCGCTCCCATCCGGCAGCCGCGCAATCGCCGCCGTCATGTCGGCCCGTGCCCGCACCGCCTCAAACGGCACACCCTGGGCGGCGCCGGGGATCACGTCCGCATCATAAAGGGCAGGGGCAGCATACCCCGTCAGGATAAACGCCGGCGTCCAATTCACCCCGGCCGTCTTCGCCAGCTCATTCGTGCAGTTCGAGAACAGCGTATTGTAGAACCGCGGCCGCTCGCTCAGCGCCATCGACGTCTCGGCGAGCCCCGTCAGGAAGCTCCGCGCATTCGCCGCGGACAGGTCCAGCGGATAGACATACACCTCGTGGCGCAGATACCGCACCCGCCGCACCAGGAGGTCCCGCGCCTCCGCCCAGATATAGCCGAGCTCATAGGTGTTCAGCGCCCCGTCCACCGGCGAGTAGATCTCGCCCACTTCCTTGCGCGCCTCGATGGTGAGCCCCAACAGCCGCCCGCCCTCAAACTCAAACAGCACCAGCGTATGCGCAATCGCCGGGGAGCCCCCGAACGGCTCCACCATCAGCCACAAGCCGCGCAGGTTCTCCAACTCCTCCGACCGCGGCCGGTACGCCGTCTCCCGCGGCCCCTCAGCCGTATACGTCCAGTCGCGCACCTCGCTCACTGTCAGCCGGTCCCCCGCGAGCGACACCTCCGGCAACACGGCGATCTCCGCGCGCCACTCCCGGTCATGGCGCGGCGTTTTCGCCCCGACCGCGACCAGCACGGCCAACGCCGCGACGCCGAGCGCCACCGCCAGCCGCTTTATCGGCCCGAACTGTGCCCGCCGGGTGTCAAACGGCCAGGGCGCCTTCGCCCCGTGTGAATCGTCCAGCATGCCCCGTCGGTCCTCTCTGCCGCGCGCCCATCCAGGCCTCGCCCGTGCCGCACGCACTTCACCCGCCGCCGCGCGTCTTGACAAGCCCGCCGCTTTGCCCGCCGATCAGGCCCGTCCATACGCCACGAAAAAGATCACCGCCCGATGAAGACCGCCCCTGAGACCCACGAGCCGCTCACCAGCTTCCGCGAATACCCCGCCGCTGAGATGCAGGCCCGCGCCGCCGCTTTCCAGGCGGACATGGCCCGCCGCCGCTCTGTGCGCGCCTTTTCGGACAAGCCCGTCGACCGCGCCGTGATCGAGGCCTGCGTCGCTGCTGCCGGAACCGCCCCGTCCGGCGCGAACCACCAGCCCTGGTTCTTCGCTTGCGTCGGCTCGGCGCCCAAGAAACGCCAGATTCGCCTCGCCGCTGAGGCCGAGGAGCGCGCCTTCTATGAGGGCCGCGCCAGTGATGAGTGGCTC
>JBCAWP010000124.1:0-7646 GCA_038534535.1 Pseudomonadota bacterium | reverse complement strand
GGCCGAGAGCCCGCCCTCCAATGGCGAGAACGTTGAGGAGTCCCAGTCCATGAACACAGCAACGCCGCGTTGCTGAACCGACGATACAATGCCTTTCAGCCGCTCTAGGGCCCCGATTAATGGATCGAGCGTGATGAGATTTATTGGATCACCGGCCGCATCTCGGCGGTACAATGGCGCGACGACGATCGCCTGCGCACCGTGCTGCTGCGCATAGTCGGCAAGATCATCGCCGATCGATTGCGCCGGACCATCGCTGGATAACCAATCTCGAACGTCGATATGGACCGACCGAGCAGGCCAGGGCTTAGCGCGTCGCGGATGACCTGTCAGGTCTTGCAAGGCGCTAACTCTTGCGCGCCCCTCCAAGGAACACTCTAGCGAATAGGGGTCCGCCCGCCGGGCGCCGGACACGTCTGTCGCCGTGCCGACGCGGTACTCATAGGTCGTCCCAGCTCCTAAGTCAGGCATGAACAATTCCCAAAGCCCCGCCTCGTGACGAAAGCGCATCAGGTGCTTGCATGCATTCCAATGGTTGAAGTCGCCAACCACTGAGACCCAGCTTGCGGCAGGCGCCCATACAGTGAATGCCACACCGCAGACACCCTCAAGTTCGCACTCGCGGCCGCCGAGCAACTCAAACACACGAAGGTGTAGCCCGGTTTTAAACTGCTGAAGATCAATTGCGTCATGCACAAGACCGAACCGGTAAGGATCCTGCTCAATCGAGATACCGTTCGGCCCTGTGATCTGAAGCTTATAGTCCTTCCGGTAGGCGCGCGGGATCAATCCTGCGAAAAGAGCGTGCCCATGCGGGCGCAGCCGGATGCTCTTCGCGCCGCCGACCACTTCGACGACGGCCGCCTCCGGAGCCATAACGCGAACAATGTCGGCATCGCCGAACCTATGCCGGCCGAGCACGGCAAAGGGGTCGCCATGTCGCCCTTCGCGGAGCAGCTTTGCATCGCGTTCTGCGATCAGCTCTAACGCAACTGCCTCACTCATCGACAGCATCTTCAGCTGCGGCGACGCACAAAAGGTCAATAACGAACCGCCCTGCAAACTCGGCAAAGACAGCACCGCTCGCGCTCACCTCAAAATCCTCACCGAGGTCAAACCGCCATGGATCATCGCTCGTGTTGCCCTGGACCGTGAGCGAGACGGTCCGAACGCCGCCTTGGCGCGCGCGCTCGACATCTGCGAGTATAGCGCCGCGATCGTCGCCCATTGCAATCGCCAATAGGGCATCCTGCGCGCCGAGCCGTCCTAAATCCGCATGCCGTGAAGCCTCTGAGCGAGACACAATGGTCGCGATACCAAGGGATGACAGACCATCGGTGGCTGCGTCGACCAGCCCGGATTCTGATCCGCTCCAGATCGAGACGGATTGGGCATTGGCGATGAAGCGACCCGCGTCTGCTAGATCGTCATACCGCAAGGTCTCTTTGAGCTTGAATAGTGTCGAAAACGCCAGATCAAAGCGCCGGTCGAGTTTGGAGACAATACCTGTCGACGGCGTGCGAACTGTGGCCGGTGTCAGCCGACCAATGTCGCGGGCGAGCCGTTGTTTCAGATCCTGAAAGCCATTGCAGCCAACCGCCCGGCAAAATCGAATGACGGTCGGCTCGCTCACACTAGCCCCGTTCGCCGTAAACCTGATGGACGAGCGTGCCACAAGGTTCGGCTGCTCAAGGATGAATCCAGCGACGCGCCGCTCGGATTTCCTCAAGTCGGGAAGAGATCTTTGGATCGTGGATAAAATCATCGGCGTCCCTCGGCGTTACAATACAACATAGGAACTACACGACTAGACCCAATTGAGCCCAAAATGTAATTTTGCTAACAAACTCAAATAGAGAATGAAATGGGAGGAGCCAGAGCTGGATCGGGCGCGAATTCGCGCCGAATTCAGCCTGCGCTGAAAGTAGCATCATGGCGACGATAGCCCTCGACAACGTTACGAAACGCTACGGAGAGACGCTCGTCATCGACAAGCTGTCGCTCGATATATCCGATCAAGAATTCGTCGTATTCGTCGGACCGTCCGGATGCGGCAAGTCAACGGCTCTGCGCATGATTGCGGGGCTTGAGAGCGTTAGTGATGGGCAACTCTCCATAGGCGGGCGCGTCGTCAATGACGTCCATCCAAAGGATCGCGACTGCGCCATGGTGTTCCAAAGCTATGCGCTCTATCCACACATGACGGTCTTTGAAAACATTGCATTTGGTCTCAAGATCAGAAAAACGCCAACCAGCGAGATCGAGCGGCGCGTTAATGACGCTGCCCGCATTTTGGAACTTGGTCAGTTTCTGGACAGGAAGCCACGTGAACTCTCCGGCGGACAGCGGCAAAGGGTAGCGCTTGGCCGCGCCATTGTTCGAAACCCGAGCGTTTTTCTATTCGACGAGCCACTTTCGAACCTTGATGCTGAGCTGCGCGGCGCGATGCGCGCGGAGATTGCACAACTGCAACAAAATTTACGCACCACAATGGTTTACGTCACGCACGATCAGGTCGAAGCGATGACGCTCGGAGACCGGATTGCTGTGCTCGCCCCCCTGTCCCGCGGCTATGGCGTCAACCTGATGCAAGTCGGCGCGCCGATGGATCTTTACATGAAACCCAAGAACGCCTTCGTCGCCAAATTCATCGGCACTCCGCCAATGTCGATGTTCAAGGGCGTTATGGCTGAGGACCGAGCGACGATCCAGATTGCTGGTCGGTCGTTTAAGAGTCCGGACATCTACGATCTCGGCCCGCATGCCGCGCCGGGTTCGGAGATTCTCGCAGGGCTTCGCCCCGAACATGTGCGCGCCGAACCGCGCTCACATTGGGTCAACACCTTAGACGTGACGGGCAAAGTGAAAACGGTCGAGTTCCTCGGCCACGAGGCCATAATCCATTTGGACATTGGCGCTGAGGAACCCTTGCTAGGAAAACTCACCGGGCGTGGGCGCACACCCCCACGTGTCGGGGATGAATTCACTATGGTCGCGCATCTCGAACGGCTTCATCTTTTTGATCCGAAGACCGAAAATCGCCTTCCGGAGCGCAAAGCGTGAAACCGCTTCTCCTCTCGCTCCTGGCTTTGATCATGGTCGGCTGTTCAGCCCCTTCACCCGATGAATTCGTCATTTGGCATGGGTACCGGGGCGCAGAACGGGCGGCCCTGGAAGAGGTTCTCGCCCTCTATAATGAGCAGACAGACGGCCCGCCGGTACGTGCGTTGGCGGTGCCGTTCGATGCCTATGCCGATAAACTCTCTGCCGCGCTCCCACGTGGCCGCGGCCCGGACCTCTTCGTTTTTGGCCACGATCGTTTGGGCGGCTGGGTCGAAGGGTCTGACGCCATTGACCCGATTGGCTTCTATCTGAGCGAGGCCGATAAAGAGCGCTTTCTACCAAACATGTTGGAGGCGATGACCTATCGAGGGCAGGTCTACGGCTTGCCTCTGAACTTCAAATCAATCGCCCTAATCCGGAACACGGCACTCGCGCCGGAGGCGCCGCTCGACACCCATGATCTTGTGTCCATGGCGGAGGACCTCACCGATCCCGATCGGAACCAATTCGGCCTTGCCTACGAGTTTGCAAACCCGGATATGCATGCCGCGCTGATGAACGGCTTTGGGGGCGGCGTGTTTGACGACGCGGGAACCGTTGCCCTGAACCGGCCGGAAAACGTCGCGGCGTTTGACTTGCTGCTCCAGTGGCAGAACGAGGCGTCGATCCTGCTACCGGAGCCTACCGGCGCGCTTGTGTTATCGGTGTTTAACACCGGCAAGACGCCGTTCGTGATCTCCGGACC
Organism: Pseudomonadota bacterium; assembly: GCA_038534535.1. GTDB lineage: Bacteria > Pseudomonadota > Alphaproteobacteria > Caulobacterales > Hyphomonadaceae > CALLCD01. The sequence goes on along the minus strand of JBCAWP010000124.1, from coordinate 3,838 downwards.
ATGGTTCTTAAGCGAGGTCGCTCCGGAGATTGAAGTCGGGATTTCTCCCTTGCCGGACATTGTCGAAGCGGGCGGCGCGCCGATCCAACCATGGATATTCATCGAAGGTATCTTCGTGACTCGAACCAGCCGCGACCCTCAGCGCGCGTTTGAGATTGCTCAGTTCATCACGTCCGAAACCGGGCAAACCGTAATGGCTGAAATGGGCCGTCAACTGCCGGCAGCCACAGCTGTCTGGGAGCAGTCATCCATATCAGAGGATCCTGTCGCTGCGGGCTTTCGAGCCCAGATGGAACAGGGCGCGCCCATGCCCAATATCCCTGAGCTGGCACTCTTCTGGTCGCCAGCGGACGTTGCAATGGACCAGGTGCTGAGGTCCGGGCGCGCACCAACTGATGCGCTTGCAGAAGCTCAAACAAAAATGACTGCAGCCATCGATGCGCTCCGGGAGCAAGACCGGTGACGACACGGTTTGATAACGCCCTCGGCGTCATTTTCGGACTGGCAGCGGCGCTAATTGTTTTGACGCTTTCGAGCGCGCGCATGCACGCGACTGTCGAGCAAAACTCGGCGCTCGAGCTTGCCTATGCTGAAGCGACATCCGCCGCATCGGCTTACGCCCGCGGTGGTCCGTCAGTCGTCACGGCAGCCCACGAGACTGCCGCTTCGACGAGCCGTCTGCGAATAGCAACCCTGCCCGACCGCCAACTCGTTGGCGCGTGGCCCGGTACGGAAGGATCGCGCCCCCTGACGGTGGCCGAGAAAGGCCTGTTTGATCGCGCCGAACGCATGGCCGCCCAAGGCCGGTCCAGGCTCGATGCGACCGCTCCGGACCGTTCGGTGCGCGTTTCAGCAATGTTGCCTGCCGGAAGCCCGCCTGGGATTGCCGAAGTCGAATTGCAAACTCCCGCAGGTGGCAATGCACGGCTGTGGACCTTTCTGCTCATCACAAGCGCCTTAGCAGCGTCCTTCATCGCCTCGCGCATGCCTGCGATTGCGGGCACCCAGGCGTCGCGGCAATCAGCGTTATTCTCCATTGGTGCGACCGCTGTCGGCGGTATCCTTGCTGGCTTTGCGTCGCTATCACGCCTCGGCCACTGGCAAACTGAGAAAGCGGCAGACGTTGAGACCGGACTGGAAGGTTTGGCCAGTGCTTACAATGTCACTCTCGAACGTACGAATATCATATCGGAGCCTTTGGCGGGGGCTCGGTTTGATGTGTGGCTTGCGGTCTTTCTAGCAGCCGCCATTGCCGCCTTCTTTGCCTTTGGCATTGGCCGACGCATCTGGGAGACGCTCAAGACACACCGGACCGCCTATGCTTATGCAGCACCAGCCGTCATAGGCGCATTGGTACTTGTCTTCTTCCCTTTTCTCTATGGCGTCGCGATCTCTTTCACAGATACAACGCTGGTTAATCAGACAGACCCGTTCGTCGAGCGCTGGACCGGTATCTCGAACTATCTATCAATCCTTGGGGATACGGACCTGTTTCGTCGCGGAGAGGCCGGCCTCTCGATCAATTATCAGAGCTTCTGGTGGACGCTCTTCGTCACCATTCTGTGGACCGTCACGAATGTAACCCTCGGCGTTTCCATAGGTCTCGGTCTCGCGCTTTTGTTGAACACACCGGGACTGGCCGGACGCGGGATCTACCGCGTGCTTCTGATCCTGCCCTGGGCGGTCCCGAACTACATCACTGCCCTCGTCTGGAAGGGCATGTTCCACCCCCAATTTGGCGTCATCAATCAGGGTGTCCAATTGTTCGGATTTCAGCCGGTTTCCTGGTTCGACAGTTTTGGCAGCGCCTTCCTGACGGGTCTCGCGGCGAATGTCTGGCTGAGCTTCCCCTTCATGATGGTGGTCAGCCTCGGGGCGCTACAATCGGTGTCAAAGGACATGTATGAAGCTGCGCGTCTTGAGGGCGCTTCCGCCTGGCGGCGATTTGTCGATATCACGCTTCCAAGCGTCCAACCGGCACTTGTCCCTGCAGTGATCTTATCCGTCGTTTGGACATTCAACATGTTCAACGTGATTTACCTCGTCTCAAATGGGGAACCCGCAGGCGCGAACGAGATCCTCATCACCGAGGCTTATAAAATTGGCTTTGAACAATACCGATACGGATATTCAGCCGCCTACTCAGTTGTCATATTCGCGATCCTTCTGGCCTATGGCGTTTTTCAAGTGCGTGCCACGCGCGCAACGGAGCAGGTATAATGGCGGGAGAAAAAGAAGGCCGGCACATTTGGATCCATGCCATACTTATATTGGCCTGCATCGCTGCGCTTTACCCAGTGCTTTGGGTCGCCGCGCTCGCCCTCAGCGGGCGGCAGGAGCCTGCGCTCTCCGATTTGCCTGAGGATCCAGGCGCGCTCGACCGACTGCGTGCGATGGCGCCGGTGCCAGACCAATGGTCGCTTTCAAACTTCACCGGACTGTTTGCCGAACTGCCGATGGGACAGTGGATCTTCAACTCAGTGATCATCTCGGTCGCAACCACAATTGTCGGTGTGATCATGGCGTGCACGGCAGCGTATGCGTTTTCACGCTTCAGTTTTCCGGGCCGCCGAACGGGCATGATGATGTTCCTCGTCAGCCAGATGTATCCGGCCACACTCATGATGATTCCGCTCTATATCATCATTGAGGAATGGCTCGGCCTGGGTGACCATTTCCTCGGACTTGTGCTCGTCTACTCCGTAACAGCGATCCCGTTCTGTGTTTGGATGCTGAAAGGATACTTCGACACCATTCCAGCCGAGATCGAAGAATCGGCCCTCATGGACGGGGCTTCGCCTGGACGGATATTTGTCTCGATCGTCCTACCCCTCGCCCGCCCTGCGCTCGTGGTAACCGCGCTATTCAGCTTCATGACGGCATGGAACGAATTTATTCTGGCCCTCATCTTCCTCGACGAAGAGGCGTCATATACCGCGCCCGTCGGCCTGCGCTTCCTCGTCAGCGACTATGCGGCGCAATACGGTTACTTTGCAGCGGGATCTATTATTGTCGCTATCCCCGTCTGCGCGCTCTTCTTCGCGCTTCAGAAGTTCCTCGTCTCCGGTCTGACGGCGGGAGGCGTCAAAGGTTAGGCTTGGAACCACCAGGCACGATTATTGGCATTGTGTTGTAAAATTACCTCAGAAATCTGAATCTCCTCGATTGCGCCAAAAATGTAGGAAAGCTACAAAAATGGTCTGAGAGCCGCGCAAAGTGGCCATGGGAGGACAATGTCATGACGAATTACAAACGCGCACTTTTTGTATCCGCACTGAGCGCAACGGTTCTGAGTTACGCGGCTCCAGTTTACGCCCAAGAGCCAGATGATCCGGATACTGTCGTTGTCGGCGATGAAGAGGCACGCGAAGACGAGCGCACCCTCGACACGATCACTGTTTCCGGGTTTCGCAGCAGTATCCAAGACGCCATCGCAACCAAGCGAAACGCTGACACAATCATCGAAGCCATTAGCGCGGAAGACATTGGGCGTCTGCCGGATATCTCGATCGCAGAAGCCTTAGCGCGCCTACCTGGGATCTCATCTCAACGGACGAATGGCCAGTCGAGCGCCATCAACATTCGCGGCCTCAGCCAAGAGCTAGTCTTTTCAACGCTCAACGGCCGCGAGCAGGTCGTTCCCAACGGTCAGCGGACCGTTGAGTTCGAACAGTTTCCATCAGAGCTAATCGCGGGTGCAGAAGTCTTCAAATCCCCGAAAGTGTCACTGATTGAAGGTGGCCTTGCGGGAACCGTGAACCTTCAAACGGTCCGTCCCCTTAGCCGCAATGACAGGTCGGTCACAATCAACGCCCGTGGCAGCTTCAATGGCCGCGCA
>JBCAWP010000123.1:0-7685 GCA_038534535.1 Pseudomonadota bacterium | reverse complement strand
CCTCCAGCACCCGCGCTGAGGTGTCAGCATAGGGCTGGCCCCGGCGCCCCCGCCGCTCGGGCGACGGCGCCTCGATGCCGGCCAGGCGAACCACGAGCCCGGTATCGAGGACCAGCGCGTCACCATCGATCACACGCACGACCCGGCCGACCTCCCCTTTCGCCGAGTACGGCCAAAGCGTATCCCAAAGCCCTCGTCCAGCGGGGAAGCTTCTTGTGCAGATATGCAGGCCAGCGGAGCATAGACCTGAGGCTAGCGGCAAGATGGCCAAGAGGCGAGTTTCCCTATCGGCGGACTGGCGGTATAGAACGCGGCGGGTCCCCGTAGCTCAGTTGCATAGAGCAACCGCCTCCTAAGCGGTGGGTCGCAGGTTGGACTCCTGCCGGGGACGCCATATCACTGCGTCTAACTCGCGACTTTCTTCTGCGCGATCCAATGCGCCGCCATGGTCTGCAAATCCGGATCGGGAATTGGCCGGCTGAACAGGAACCCTTGACCAATTGTACAGCCGCGCCGACGCAGGAACGCGGCCTGGGCCTCGGTCTCGACCCCTTCGGACACCGTCTCCAGACCAAGGGTTTCGGCCATGGCAAGAATCATTTCGACGATGGCCGGGGCCTGTTGGTCCTGTTCGAGCGACGATACGAATTGACGGTCAATCTTGAAGATATCGAATGGCAGCTGGGTCAGCATGGAGAGGTTTGCGTGACCCGTGCCGAAATCGTCGATCGCGAGTTTCACACCCATCGCCCGCAATGGATGCATCACATTGATCACGCGGTCAGGATTCGATACGGCCATGGTTTCCGTAATCTCGAGCTCTAGCCGGCGCGGGGGAAGTCCGGATTGACGCAGGGCATCGAGAACCCGGTCGACAAAATCCGTCCGGTCAAACTGGCTAGGGGCAACGTTCACCGCCACCGATAGGTCGAGATCTTGCGTATTCCATTTTGCAGCGGAATGGCAGGCCGTGTCGAGGATCTGGAAGCCGATTTCATCGATGAGGCCCAATTCCTCAGCGAGGGGGATGAATGCCCCTGGGGAAATCATTTGGCCAGACGGCCGGTTCCAACGTGCCAGCGCTTCGGCGCCCACCATTCGTCCTGTCCGGAAACAGATTTTCGGCTGGAAGAAGGGCTGAAACTCCCGGGCTGAAACCGCATCGCGCAACTCTTGTTCCAGCTTTTGGCGCCCCACGGCGACGCGCTCTAGTCGAGGTGTAAAGAACTGAAAGCCAGCCTTGCCTTCCCGGCCCATCTCATCGAGTGCCATGCCGGCATTTTTGATCAGCGTATCGGCTGACACGCCATCGTCCGGTGCCATGGCAATCCCGCCTATGAGGCCAAGCCGAATTTGGCGGCCATCAATCTCGATCGCTTCGGAGAACAGGGCTTTCAGATGTCGCGCCAATACGGACGCCGCCTGCCGGTCGCATTCATCCGGAAGGAAAATCATGAACTCATTGAACGCTTTGGACGCGAGGAGCGCATTGCGCATCCGGTCGTCGGCGTTCGAGGCCATGGTCGCCAATAGAAGCGAAAGGCGGGATGAGACATCTCGTTCCAGGCGTTCAGCGAAATCAGATCCGAGCGTCGTTCCACTATTCTCAAAACCGTCGATCCGAAGATGGAACAGCGCCGCCGGCTTCCCATAGCTCGTCTTCGGAAGGTTCCGGTCGATCATCAATTTCAAACTATTGAGGTTTGGCAAGCCCGTCACCGGATCGCGGAAGGCTGCACGTTGCAATCCTTCGATTTCATCGCGATAGGTCCGGCGGATCCCTTGGATCGCTGAGGCGAGATCCAGGCACTCGGTGTAAATAAGCTCGTCCGTCGGCGCGAGTTCCCCACGCGCCGTTAGAGCTTTTAGGGCAGCCAATTGACCCAGCGCCCGGTCCCGCGTTGCCTTGGCACCGAAAAAAACAGCTCCAAGCGAGGCCGCCCCCAAAAGGGCGATCCCCACACCGGATAACAGCGAGACTTCCAGTCCGGCAAACGCCAGAAATGCCACGGCGGTCGCCCAAAACACCGCCCAAGTCATGAGCGCGACCCTCGGAATCGCGATCGCGATAGACTTCTTTTCACTGCGCGGTGCGAGCGCCGGTGACAGATCTGTCGTTGTATCCAGCAAGTTTCAATCCGATCCAGCCAAAAGTCGGTGACCTTCCGGCAGTAGACGGAAGTGTTTAGAATTCTGTGAATAAGAAAGCTGGTATCCTGCAGATTGACGCGACATATAGGCACCCATGACCATGCCCAGAACCGCCAAACTTGAGCGAAAAACGAAGGAAACCGACATCCAAGTCACCCTGGACTTGGACGGTACGGGCCGTGCCGATATCTCCACTGGGATCGGATTCTTCGACCACATGCTGGAAAGTTTCGCAAAACACTCGGCCATCGACTTGAGGGTCCGCACCAAGGGCGACCTCCATATCGATATGCACCATTCGGTGGAGGACACCGGAATTGTAATGGGCGAAGCTCTTGTGAAAGCCCTCGGTGATTTTGGTGGCATTACGCGCTTCGGCCACGCCTATCTGCCCATGGACGAAACCTTAAGCCGCGCAGCCATCGACCTCTGCCGCCGCCCTTACTTCATCTGGCGGGTCGGTTTTTCACGCGACAAGATCGGCGAGATGGACACCGAACTCTTCAAAGAGTTCTTCCAGGCTTTCGCCACCCGCGGCGGCATGTGCCTGCACCTCGAAACACTCTACGGCGAGAACCAGCACCATATCGCGGAAAGCTGCTTCAAGGCCGTCGCCCGGGCCTTACGCATGGCGATTACTCCGGATACGCGCCTCGGCGGGGCACCGGCATCGACCAAGGGCAGCCTCTAGGGCGCGGTCGCGGCCCGCAAAAAAGCTTCGACCCGCCGCACCGCATCTTCGGCTTCGTCCGGTTGATACCAGTCAGCGGTCTCCGCGCGCATGAACGCATTGTCGAACCCGTGGTTCACGCCGGGATAAGTGTATTGCTCGACGGGCTGTCCTTGCGCCGCCATCTCGGCGAGCATCGCCTCGCATTGGGCGGTATCGACGATCTCATCCTCCGCCGCGAGAAGCGCCAGCACATCGGGCTGCGACTGCCATTTACGCACACGGCTCAGCGCGCCAAGCCCGCAATGCGGATAGAACAAGACAGCCCCAGCCACCTCTGGCCATGGCCCATCATAGGCCGTCAGCCCCGCCGGCAGCGTTGATGGCCCCATGGTGAGGAAATCCATGATCGTCCACGCCCCATGGGACCAGCCAATAAGGTAGACCTGCTGCGGGTCAATCCGGCCCGTGGCGCGCGCGGTGTCGTAGGCCACCAGAAGATCCGCGGCGCGTTCTTGGCCGAGCAAAGCATCGCCCACACAAATCGTCTCTAGGGCCGTCTCGCGCGTATAGCCACGTGGACGGTTGCTATCGATTATGACCGAAACAAAGCCGAGCGCCGCCGCTTTGGCCGCCCAATCGCGATGCCGGTCAGCTTGCATCCCGCCGCAGCCATGGGCCTGGATCAGCACTGGCCGCGGCCCGGCGAACGTATCGTCCGGCTCGACCACGATGATGGCGTCGTCCAAGGTCGCCTTCAGGGCCTCATAATCTGTTTTTTCCGTTTGGATGGCCATCCAGGACAGGGTCAGCGCCTCGCCGCGAAAGGCGATGACGCCGCCGAGAACGAGAACCATGGCGACCAATACAATCAATATCCGTTTCATCCCTCACCCTTTGGCGCATGAGATCCGCAAAGGCTCATCTAGTACGCGGTTTCATCAGCCAAGGCACTTGAATTATCTGCGACGGTCGAGGCCGCGCGGATGGTCTGGGATTCAAACTCGGTGCTACAGGCCCGCCGGCCCGACACCGCACCTATGACCCAATAGGCGACCGATGCGCCGGGGATCTCTCGCCGGCACCTGCGAAGACGGTCGTGTTTCAGCACCAGCACCTCTGGCGGCGTCTTTGGATCATCTATGAGTTGGCTGATGTATCTGAGAGAAAAGACATCCTCGGCATAGGTTGAGTGATTGATCGAGATAAAGCGCTCCCAAAACCGGTCTTTGAGATAGGAAATATCAAAGACATTGACGCCCGGAAAAATCACAGGTCCTTCCTTCGGTCGGTAATAGCCGATCCGTGATTTCCGCCGCCGTGGATCGCGCACGAACATGTTCCGAAAGAAACCGGACAGGGCGACGGCCCGGTCATTGCGCGATGTCAGGAACGTCACGGATTGGGCCAACCTTTCTGGCGGACCGAGCCATTCGCGCGCAAGTCCCGAGTCAAGATCGCCAGCCGCCAGGATCACTGCGCCGAACAAGGGCCCCTGCTCTCCTGACTCGCGACCCTCCCACGCGCCTGAATCTCGAAGCAGCGCAACGGCCTGCGAAAACACCCGTGTTCCCATGGAGTGCGCGACGACGTGGATCTCACCACCCTGGGGCAGCTGCTCTTCAATCTGGATCAGGTAATTCGCAAGCGCCCGCGCGCTGACATCACCGTCGATTTGATCACTGAAATAGGCGCGCAATCGATCATCCGATGGCCAGGAAAAGAAAAAGACCGGACCCTCAAAACTTGTATCACTCTTGAGCTGCGCAGACCGGAACGCGCCGTTCCTGAACGAGACATTGAAACCATGCACGTGGAGCAATGCGTCGTTTTCGTTCGCGTCGGCAAACATGGCGCCAACGGTGCTGGCAAATGCATCATACGAATCAAACGGTTCAGGTGGTCGAAGGAATGAAAACACATCGTCGCGCTCGTCTTCGCTGACCGTGTCCCTGTCGCTCGACTTCCGGCGAATGGAGTCCCCCGGTTGGTGCAGCGCCGGGATCGTCACGATCACTTCGCCGGTCTCCAGCCGCGCTGTCGTCGGCAATTGTAGGAGGTGGGCTGGCGCGGCGTAGTGGGGATCGCCCGTTTCAGCCTCCGTGCCATAGCCCCGCTGGTCCCCCGGACCCGTCCCATCCCGGTTACGCGTCGTTCCGTAGATGACACGCACGCAATGATACCCGCTGCCGGCACATTTCTCGGCCGGGGTAAGCCCGCCAAAATCTGGTTCTGGCGCAGCAATGCCCTCGATTGACCGCGTCTCTTCTTCGGCCGGCGGCGGCGGTTCCGGCGCCTCAGCCACTGGCGCGGTGGCGCAAGCAGTCAAGACAAGAAAGCTAATCAAATGAATGGCGCGCATTGTCCACATCCCCCCGGCTGGTCGCTTACTATAACGGTGCGCCCGCTGCGCCTCAAACCACGCACCGATTGCCGAGGCCTAATTCTCGCCCTAAAGAGCCCGCCATGAAGACAATCGCCCTTATCGATTATGGGTCCGGCAATCTCCACTCGGCCGCCCGGGCCCTGCGTGTTGCGGCCAATGCGGCGAAGAAAACGCGCGAGATCAAGATTACGGCCGACCCGGATGCCCTGCGCTACGCCGATCGGGTCGTCTTGCCAGGCGTTGGCCACTTTGCGGACTGTATGGAGAACCTGAGGCGCCAGGATGGGTTGATCGAGGCGCTCACCGAAGAAGTTATCACCGGCGGCAAGCCCTTTCTTGGCATCTGTGTCGGCCTGCAATTAATGGCCTCGCGCGGCCTGGAGGGGGATGAGACATCCGGGCTCGGCTGGATCCCCGGGACTGTCAAGCGGATCACCCCCGCCAATAATGAACCTGTCCCACATATCGGCTGGAACGAATTGGTCTTCGACCCCGGCCACCCGGTTCTCGAGGGCCTTGGCGCCGACCCGCACGTCTACTTTGTCCATTCCTATGCCCTGTCGACGGACGCCCCCGCCCATACGCTCGCCACGACCGATTATGCCGGCCGAGTCACGGCCTGCGCCGGGCGCGACAGTCTCTTCGGCACCCAGTTCCACCCGGAAAAAAGTCAGGAGACTGGGCTGAAGCTCCTCTCAAATTTCGTCCTCTGGCAGCCATGACCCCTTTCCATCTCTATCCCGCGATTGACCTAAAAGACGGCCAATGCGTTCGCTTGATCCGCGGCGATATGGACCAGGCGACGACCTTCAATTCAGACCCCGGCGACCAGGCGAAGCAGTTCGCGGACATGGGCTTTGACCGCCTCCACGTGGTGGACTTGAACGGCGCGTTTGACGGCCAAGCCACGAATGCCGAGGCCGTTTCGCGTATTCTCGCGGCGACATCAGTCCCCGTTCAGCTTGGCGGCGGCATCCGCACCCGCGCCGATATCGACCGCTGGCTCACCGCCGGCATTGACCGGGTGATCCTCGGGACCGCGGCGCTGCGCGACCCAGACCTCGTCAAGGCCGCCGCCCGTGCCCTTCCGGGCCGTGTGGCCGTGGGCATTGATGCAGTTAACGGCAAGGTCGCCGTCGAGGGCTGGGCGGAAACCTCGGACATGGACGCCGTCGACCTCGCCAAAGCCTTTGAGGGCTGCGGCGTCACCGCGATCATCGCCACAGATATCGGGCGGGATGGCATGAAAACCGGCGTGAATGTCGATTTCACAGGGGCCCTCGCCGACGCCGTCTCAATCCCGGTGATCGCGTCTGGCGGCGTGAAATCCGTAGACGATATCCGCGCCCTGAAAGCCCATACGGGCCGCCGCCCGATTGCCGGCTCTATCCTTGGCCGCGCACTTTACGATGGCGACATCGATCCGGTTGCGGCCATCGCGGAAGCTGCGTCATCCTGACATTCTTAAATGCACCCGGTCATGGCATTGTATTCCATAGGAGCGCCTGACAACGGAGCGCCGCATGATCTTTCTCACCGGCGCCAGCGGCGTCCTCGGCTCTGAAATCGAACGGGCCCTCCCCGCAGACCAGCTGATCCTCGGCCGCCACCGGGTGAAGCCGCACAGTCCGGCCGAAGAGATCGCCATCGATATCACCCACCCACGCCTCGCCCTTGCGTCAGCCGATTATGAGGGTCTCGCGGCGAGGGTCTCCTGCATCATCCACTCCGCCGCCTTGACGGAAATGGGCGGCGACCATCCAGACCTGACGCCGACCAATGTGGACGGGGTCCGCCACATGGTCGCCTTTGCGCGCGCAGCGGGCGCCGCCCTGCATTTCGTCTCCACCGCCTATGCCTCGGCCGAGTACCGAGCGGACCAGGCCGTCGAGTCTGCCTATGTCCGCTCAAAGCGCGCAGCCGAGACCATCGTCCGTGAGAGCGGTCTCGACTGGACTATCCTCCGCCCGTCTATCGTGGCCGGCCATTCGGAAACGGGCGAAATTGCGGGGTTCCAAGGTCTCCACCTCTTCATAGCCGCCATCCTGAAAGGCCGCATGTCGATGGTGCCGCTCGCCCCGTCGGCCTGGTGCGATTTCGTCGCGTCGGACACCCTGGCGAAGGCCGTTGTCCGGATCGTGGCCAGGCCGGACTTCGGCCGCAGCTACTTCCTCACGGCCGGCCCATCAGCTCTGACCATCGAGGACATGATGCAATGCGGCCGCCCCTTCGCAGATCTGCTCGGCCGAGACCTCGACACTATACAACTCATTGACCCGGACACGGTCCGGCGCGACCTACTTCCCGCCCTCGCCGCCAAAAACCGCCCCCGCGCCCTGGAAAGATTGACGCTCATGCTGGAGCTGTCCTCCGTCATGGCCACGGCCAAACCGTTCCCATCAGACCTCGGCACCGTTTTACAGGACGACCCCATCGATCGCGCGCACCTGAACCACACGCTTCGCGCCAATATCCGCC
>JBCAWP010000122.1:0-7715 GCA_038534535.1 Pseudomonadota bacterium | reverse complement strand
CTTGAGGAGAAAATCCAAGAGCTTGAATCCGTCGCGACACAATCGGGCACGCCTTCAATTGAAGAAGAGCTCTCAAAGCTGCGGTCGAAATCGGCCAAGCAATTGAAAGATCTCTACTCCGACCTGTCGGCCTGGCACAAAACGCAAGTTGCCCGGCATCCCGAGCGACCGCATTTCACTGACTATGTCGCGGGCCTGTTTGATGATTATCAGGAGCTTGCAGGCGACCGCGTGTTCGGAAATGATGAGGCTGTGCTTGGAGGGCTTGCGAGCTTCAAGGGACGATCTGTCATTGTCATCGGCCATGAAAAAGGCCGAACCACAGAAAGTCGGCTCAAGCACAATTTCGGCATGGCGCACCCCGAAGGCTATCGCAAGGCGGTTCGTCTGATGGATCTCGCTGAGAAATTCAGCTTGCCAGTTTTGACCTTTGTCGACACCGCTGGGGCATATCCGGGAAAGGCAGGAGAGGAGCGTGGACAAGCCGAAGCCATTGCGCGGTCTACCGAGCGATGCCTGACGCTCCCGGTCCCAGTCATTTCATTGATCATCGGGGAAGGGGGATCTGGCGGCGCGATTGCGATTGCGGCGGCGAATAGGGTCCTGATGATGGAACACTCGGTTTACTCCGTGATCTCGCCCGAGGGCTGTGCCTCGATACTTTATCGGGACGCGACCAAGGCGAAGGATGCTGCAGAGGCGATGAAAATCACTGGAGAGCACCTCCTCAAGCTACACGTGGTCGATGACATCGTAAGTGAACCCCTGGGCGGCGCACACCGCGATCCAGAGAAAACCCTGAAAGATGCGGGCAAGGCCATCGACAAAGCGCTGAAGGGACTTATCGATCTGCCGCCTGAGGAACTCAAACGTCAGCGGCGTGAGCGGTTTTACGCGATCGGTCGGGACGGATTCAGCTAGTCGTGTCAACAAAAACCGTCACGCTCGACGTCTGTCCGCTCGCTCATTTCGAGGGACTAGACCTGCCGACTTACGAAACGTCGGGGTCTGCGGGCATGGATCTGCGGGCCGCTGTGTCAGACGATTCTCCCTTAATGCTTGGTCCAGGCGAGCGGGCGCTCGTGCCGACAGGTCTTTCGTTCGCGATTCCCGATGGGTACGAGGTTCAAGTGCGTCCGCGCTCGGGCCTCGCCGCGCGCTATGGTATCACCTGTCTAAACACGCCCGGCACGATCGACAGCGATTATCGCGGTGAAGTCAAAGTGATCCTGATCAATCTCGGACAAGACGCCTTCCAGATCTCGCGCGGTGAGCGGATTGCCCAAATGGTTCTGGCCCCGGTGACAAGAGCTGAATGGAGCGAGGTCAAGAGCCTGCCTCAGACCGATCGCGGCGCCGGCGGATTTGGGTCAACCGGGCAATAAAAACGCCCATCTCCCTTGCGAAACCAGGGCGCCTGCCTTAATTATCGAATATCGATATTTAACAAGAAGGGGTCTCAGATATGGGCGTTTTTGAAATGGTCGTGGCGATTGTCGTGATTGGCTGCGTAACAAGCAGCATAGACAATTGGGTCAAGCACCGCTCAAAAGCTCAGAAAAATCAGGCGCAAGATGCTGAGATTCATAGATTGAAGGCGGATGTGGACCGTTTGACCGAGCGTGTCCGCGTTCTGGAAAAGCTCGCGACGGATGATGATGCCCGCCTTCGCCAGGAATTCCGTAATCTAGCCTGAACCCCGTCAAAATTAGGGCAATACACCTTGCGTCGGCCACATTCCTTCTTACATATCGAATATCAATAAAATGTAAGCAGGAAGGACGCAAATAATGAACCTCTGGATCATACTAGCAATTGTTGCGGTGATCTGTCTTTTGAACCGAGGGCCCAGCGAGCGTGACAACACGCGCCGCAGGCCTCGCAAACCCGAAACCGATGAGCAACTTGAGCGGCTGAAATCCCGCGTGACTGTGCTGGAGGAGATCCTCCTCGATCGGGATCGTCGATTACGAGATGATTTTCGCGGGCTCTAAGTCAGCGATAACGACCCTTCACAAGGCTACTTAAATGCCGTTTCCTTTCCTGGAGGAAATCAAGCGATAGGGATGACGCGCTGATGTCGGATGAAAAGAGCTATTCAGTTCCCGGCCCATTTACGGCAACAGCCCGGCTGACGCCTGGGGTATATGCGGCCCTGTATTCAGAGAGCGTAGCTGACCCGGAAGGGTTTTGGGAGCGCGAGGGTCGCCGTCTGGATTGGATGGTGCCCTATACGCGGGTCAAGAACACCTCGTTCGAGCTCGTTGATTTCCGAATCAAATGGTTTGAGGACGGCGTGCTCAATGTCTCTGCCAATTGTATTGACCGCCACATTGCAAGCCGTGGCGACAAGACGGCTCTCATCCTCGAAGGTGACGAGCCGGGTGATGTTAAGTCAGTTACCTACAGCGAACTGCTCATCGAGGTCTCTCGTTTCGCCAATGTCTTGAAAGCATTGGGCGTCAAGAAGGGTGACCGGGTCACCATCTATATGCCGATGATTCTGGAAGCCGCTTACGCCATGCTCGCCTGTGCCCGCATCGGTGCCGTGCACTCGGTCGTGTTCGGAGGCTTTTCGCCAGAAGCGCTCGCCGGCCGGATCACCGATTGCGACAGCCGCTTTTTGATTACCGCCGATGAGGGCGTGCGGGGCGGGCGGATTGTGCCGCTAAAGAAGAATGCCGATGCGGCGGCCGAGATTGCCGGCATTGTCGAGACCCAGCTTGTGATCCGCCGCACGGGCAATGATGTTAGCTGGCAGGAGGGCCGCGACCACTGGCTGCATGAGGCTGCAGAGACGGTCGGTGATGACTGCCCGCCAGAACCTATGAATGCAGAGGACCCGCTCTTTATCCTTTATACATCAGGCTCCACAGGCAAACCCAAGGGCGTCTTGCACACGACAGGGGGCTATCTCGTCTGGGCCGCGATGACCCACGAATACGTGTTCGATCTGAAGGAGACGGATGTCTATTGGTGCACGGCCGATGTCGGCTGGGTGACGGGGCACTCCTACATTGTGTACGGACCACTCGCCAATGGGGCGACGAGCCTGATGTTTGAAGGTGTGCCGACCTATCCCGATGCCTCGCGCTTCTGGCAGGTGGTGGATGACCACAATGTGACACTGTTCTATACCGCGCCGACGGCGATCCGGGCCCTGATGCGGGAAGGTGAGGGGCCGGTGTCCGCGACCGACCGGTCCAGCCTGCGTCTCTTGGGTACCGTGGGCGAGCCGATCAACCCGGAAGCCTGGGAGTGGTACTTCCACACAGTGGGTGAGGGGCGCTGCCCGATCGTTGATACCTATTGGCAGACCGAGACCGGGGCCTGCATGATGGTGCCGCTGCCGGGAGCGACCGACATGAAACCGGGGGCCGCCTCCCATCCCTTCTTCGGGGTGCAGCCGAAACTGCTGGATGCCGAGGGCGGGGAGCTGACCGGAGCCACGGAAGGTAATCTTGTCATTGCTGACTCATGGCCGGGCCAGATGCGTACCGTCTATGGCGACCATCAGCGCTTTATCGAGACCTATTTTACTACCTATCCCGGCTTCTACTTCACCGGCGATGGCTGCCGGCGCGATGAAGACGGCTTCTACTGGATCACCGGCCGGGTCGATGATGTGATCAATGTCTCCGGCCACCGCATGGGCACGGCTGAAGTAGAAAGCGCGCTTGTCTCCCATGACGCCGTCGCTGAGGCGGCCGTGGTCGGCTACCCGCACGATATTAAGGGCCAGGGCATCTATGCCTATGTCACGGTGCGGGCCGGCGTTGAGGCCGATGACATGCTGAAGAAAGACCTCGTGAAACATGTGCGTGCCGAGATTGGGCCGATTGCCTCGCCAGACCTCATCCAGTTCACCTTTGGGGTCGGGGGCGGCCTACCGAAGACCCGTTCGGGCAAAATTATGCGCCGGATCTTACGTAAGATTGCTGAGAATACGTTCGATAATCTCGGAGATATCTCGACCCTAGCCGACCCGTCCGTCGTTGAGGCCCTAATCGACAACCGACAAAACAGGTGACCCGGAGGCACAGGGTGCGCAGCCGAAACCCCGTCTCGCGGCTCGGCGAATTGTTCGACGCCACAGCCCTTGGGCTGGTGACGTTGCTGCTCATTATTGCGTCCTTCGTCGCTACATGGCGCGGGATGCGGGATTTCATTATTGGAAATGATCTTGCCGCTGGAGCGACGTCCCAGGGACTTGTGATACTCATCGTCCTGACGCTGACACTCGCTATGTACGTGGCGCTTCGAGAGGTCGTCAGCCCGTACGAGACGCCTGGCTGGTGGTCGCACATCTGGAAGCGGCTCATTGCGCTGCCGCTCTATGCGCTCCTCGCGTTGTGGTCGATCGGGTTTGGTTATGGCTTCTGGTGGAGCCTGATTGCTGGACAGTCTGTGACCCAGGCCGAACTCGAAACGGTCCTTGTCACCGTCCGTGAAGACACAGGTGATGTGCGCGCTAATCTCGTGGCAGCGGCGTCAGTCATGGCGGCGGCCGAGGCTCTGTCCGATGAAAAAGCCCAGGAGGAAACGCTGCGCGGCGGAACCTGCGGGGTGAATTCGCCCCCGGGGCCAGGGCCGCTTGCCCGTGCGCGCGCCGAAACACAGTCCCGAATTGCCGCGTTATCCGGCTCGATGCGCGCGGAATGGCTACCCACGGTCGTCGCGCAACTCGACGACCTCGCCGTCACCGTTGACCAGATCGCATCGGCGCCGAGCGAGGCGCGCCGCAGTGCCTTTGAGAGTGCCTATCGGAAGACGCGCATTGGTGCGCGAGATATCTCAGCGGATGCGACGGCGAGGGGGAGAAGCCTCTCGGCGCAGTTGCGGACGAAAGCCGATCAGCTAGCTGCGCCACCTGTCAACGGATCAGTCTCCTATTGTTACGATCCAGATTTGGCGGCGGCCCTCAACGCAGCGGCCGACGAAATCGCCGGTCCCTTCACGATAGACGTTCCGGACTTTCGCTTCAGCGAAGGAGCTGAAGGCGTAGCGCGGGCTGTGGAGGACCTTTGGCTCGGCGCTTTTGCCCGGCTTGATCCTGGGCAGGAGGAGGCCCGCGTAAATCATTCCCCAATCGGTGGAAGAAGCCTAATTGCGCTTATGGCGACAATCGGTGTCGATTTTGCTCTCTTGATCTTTGGTGTCTTGAGAGGCGGGGGGACAAAGTCGCGCGGGGAGATCGGGCGGAGGTTGCACGCTACTCAGGACGGGGTGCCAGCGATAGAATCGCCAACTGGGCTCCAGAAGGTCTCGAGACCGACAGCCATTGAAGCGCAGAAGCAAGTGTCATATGCGCCTACGTCGCCTCAGCCAATTGCGATTAGTGCTCGTCGAGAGGCGGCTGTTCGGGAGACCCCGCGGACGGACGATATTCCTGATGCAGAGTACACAGAGATCGAGCCAGGGCGCCTCCAGCAAGCGACGTTTGAACCAGACTCGCAGTTGAGCGATGAGGAACAGCTCGCGGAACTCCTCCGCCAAACGCAGATCCATTTGCAGGAGATTCATACGGCGGGAAGCCGTGTTGCCGAGACCCAAGCCCAAAACCGATTAAGTGATGTTCTTCGTCAGCTTAAGCGTATCGGTTACCTGCCTGCTGGTATGGAGGACGAAAAGTATCAAGCCGACTTACACGAAATCGTTCGTGAGGAACCGAGCGACCGTCCACGGGGTGACATCATTAGGATTCTGCGGCCACGCTTTATGGATGCGGGTGGAAAGCTGCTGTTACCTGCCCGAGTGATCGTCTCTTCGGGGCGATCCCGCTGACGATGTGTGGAATCTTCTTTCTCTCGCGTTGAGCCCTGTTGACGCAGCCGACCAGCTTATGTATCTCCGCCGCTCACGCCCGCTTGCGGGCCGAGGAGTTTTTGATGGCGAACACACGCTCAGCTAAGAAGATGGTCCGCAAAATTGCGCGCCGGACTGAAGTGAATACGGCGCGCCGTTCACGCATGCGGACCTATGTTCGTAAGGTCGAGGAAGCGATTGCGTCGGGCGACCAGGACGCGGCCAAGTCGGCACTTCAGGCAGCTCAGCCCGAAATCATGCGGGCGGCGGGCAAAGGTGTCATCCACAAGAATTCATCCGCACGGAAAGTCTCGCGTCTCGCGAAACGTGTGAAAGCGATGTCCGTCGGCGCCTAGTCGCATCGTTTTCGTACCATTGTCACAAAAGTAAACGAGCCAAGCTGGCCGGGCGTGTCGTACACGACCCGGCCCTATTTTGTTCTGTGGACGGAATCTCGGAGCCTTTGTTGCTAAGATATCACGTCAACTTGGGTCGGTGGAAATTCGATAAAAAAGAGTGCAGTGGTCTTGCATTTTAAGAATCTGATAACTTTCAAACTTCTGTCATGGCGGTGGTCAAAATGATGACCGGTCAAGGGGTTCAGAGCAGGTTTTTTATGGTGAATCGCGCTTGCGCAGACCCCAACGCTTTGGCACCAATATGACCGTCCAAGGTTGAGTAAGCACACAATTTAAATCCTCATTCGGGTGAGTACTTATAGCATCCGAATCCCGCTGAGCGTGTGCGTGCGACACCTCAGTGGCGGGGGCGGCTTTGTGGGTAAGTGGACGCCGATGAAAATATAACAGACCAAAGGGGCATAATTGATGGATCAATATTCTGACCAGAACAGAAGGAAGAGTCAGGACGCATTTGATGGCGCTGGTGGTAGCCTTAATCGCGGGCCAGAGACGCAGGGCCGGTTTGTGTGGCGAGATTGCGTGCGCGAACTGACGCGAAGCGAGCCGCGACAGAATTTGGAGCGGTGGTTTCGCCCACTGCGTTACATCGTCGAACAGGATGGCAAGGCGCTGATCGGGGCGCGCATGCCTTATACGTTTTCCCAGATCACGCCAGCTTTGCAGGCAAAGATTTCACAGACATGGTCGAAGACCGATCCGCTTTCTCGCCCAGTCGAATTTGTCTGTTGGGCTGAGCTCAGTCCATCGGTTCGTGAGCTTGTGAATGATCCGTGGGCGGTTGAACCAGACCTTGAAGTCAATGCTGACGAAAGCGTGTCGAGCAAAGATGAGACGGGTTACAATGTTGTCAGTCCGTCCGTCATGCGGTTCGATACGCTCGTAACGGGACCATCGAACAGCTTGGCAGCTGTCACCTGCCAGCGGATCGCCGATGAGCAGCCCGTCGCTGGTACAATCTTCGTGCTGTGCGGATCACAGGGCGTTGGAAAGACACATATGATGCGCGCTGTCGAGGCAAAACTCGCTGCCACCGGCCGCCGCCGGGTGACTTATATATCTGCCGAAGAGTTTTACGTCGCCTATGCCGAAGGCGCGCGGAACCACAATACGCTTGAGCTAAAAGAGCGGGTGCGCACAGCCGACGTTGTCTTGTTCGACGACCTTCAGATCGTCGCGGGTAAGAAGGGCACGAACACCGAGCTTGCGGGGGCGATGCGAACCGTGAGTGAGCGCGGTGGGATTTTTGTGCTTACAACTTCCGTTCCTCATGCAGAGCTGAAAGGACTTTCAAACGAGGTCCACACCGTTTTACGCGGCGCTGTCGATATTGAAGTTCGTGAACCCGATGACGCGATGCGTCGGAAGATCGTGCGCGAGCGTGCCGAGATGTTGCAAGCGCAGTCCCCCGGCTTTGTGTTATCAGACAGTTTGGTCGATGAGCTCGTTGAACGTGTTGATGGGACCGGTAGAGATCTCTGCGGCTTGCTT
>JBCAWP010000121.1:0-7744 GCA_038534535.1 Pseudomonadota bacterium | reverse complement strand
GGGGTTTGCGAGGAACTCGTCAACAATAAGATACGAAGTGATCATAGTCTTTCACCCGTTGGATCGGCAGACACGGATTTCGCTCAGAACTGACAAGAACCGCAGACGTTGAGCCTTCAACCGGCGCGGTCCTTCGCATCAACGAGATCCGCAAGATCCGCGATCACTTTGGCCTGTTTCCAGGTCGCATCGTCTTGCATTTTGCCGTCAAGCATAGCGACGCCGCGACCGTCGGGAAGTACCTCCAAAATACGCCGCGCTAGCGCAACTTCATCCGGGTCAGGACTGAAAACACGCTTCGCGATATCGATTTGTTTTGGGTGGAGCGTCCACGTCCCGACACAGCCGAGCAAGAACGCGTTTCGGAATTGCTGCTCGCAGGCCTCCAGGTCGGCAATGTCGCCAAACGGGCCGTAAAACGGTTTGATCCCCGCCATGCCGCAGGCGTCTACCATACGCGCGACGGTATAGTGCCAAGGATCCTGCTGCGCTGAGACGCGCGCTGCACCATCATCACGCGGATCCTCAATGACTTTGTAAAAAGGGTGACCGCCACCGACCCGGGTTGTCTTCATCTTTCGGCTCGCGGCGAGGTCAGCCGGCCCAAGCGAGATGCCTTGCATACGTGGGCTTGCCAGAGCGATCTCCTCGACCCGCGCGACACCTTCAGCCGTCTCCAGAATTGCGTGCAGTAAGATCGGCCGGTCAAGGCCGGCCTTTGCCTCTAATTGCGCCAGGAACTGGTCGACATAGTGAATATCAAAGGGACCTTCGACCTTTGGAATCATAATCACGTCGAGCTGCCGACCAGCATTCTCGACAAGCGTTGTCACGTCATCAATGAACCAGGGCGAGTTCAGCGGGTTCACCCGGGACCAAAACCCTGTTCCAGACGACTGCCAGTCCAGCATGCCGGCCATTTCGACCGCCCCGGCACGGGCAGCGTCTTTTGCATCGGCGGGGATCGCATCTTCGAGGTTCGCCAAGATAACATCGACGCCCTTGGCCATATCCGGGACCTTGGCGCGAACTTTTTCATTTTGCGGTGGAACGAACTGGATCATCCGCTCTAGGCGTAACGGTAAATCGCGATAAGGCTCGGGCGCGCCTGCGGCGAGGGGTTTGAAAAAGTTTCGGGGCGTACGGGCAGTCATTCGCGGCTTCGTCCTCTCAAATCTTCAACAGACCTATGCGCTCACACAATTGCCCGTCAATCATAAGCTGATTGCTTGTCACCCGGCTGCAAATCCGGCACCAGTGCCGCCATGAATGCGCCTCTTCGCTTCAATGTCCTTCGCACCGAGCCATCTCGCGCCGCATGACACGTCGGATTGGCCTTCTTGGCGGCTCGTTTAACCCAGCGCATGCCGGCCACTTACATGTTGCGGCGACAGCCCTGAAACGCCTGCGCCTCACGGAGGTCTGGTTCGTTTTGGCACTTGGAAACCCATTAAAGGTCGAGCATGGCGACTATGACGAACGCGCGGCATCAGTCGGCGCGCAAATTGCCCGTTATGCGCGCTTCAAATTGTGCGAGATCGAGGCTGAACAGGGTCTCAGCTATACGATCGACACGATCGCCACGCTAAAGCATATCTACCGAGACGATGCGTTTGTCTGGCTCATGGGCGGGGACAACCTCGAGACATTCCATCGCTGGCGCGCCTGGGAACAGATTGCCTGCGCCGTACCGATGGCGATTATCGCACGACCGGGCGCGAGACCGTTCCAATCGGTGTTTGAACGCCGGTTCGCCTTCGCACGCCTTGCAGAACGGGCCGCACCCAGCCTTGCCGACTATAAAGCGCCGGCCTGGGTCTATATTCGCGCGCCACTTCACCCGCAAAGCTCGACACACATTAGAAATGGTGTTCGCCAAAGCGACTAAGATGTGGTCACAGCGCGTGCTCGGAACCAGCTAACCTAGAGCGCGGAGATGCCACCATCGACTTTCAGCTCAGCACCGGTGACGAATTTGGACTCGTCACTTGCCAGATACAAAACGGCGTAGGCGATATCATCTGGCTCGCCAACGCGCCCGAGCGGCACCTGACGCGCAAGTTTTGCTAGCCCTTCTTCTTCTCCGAACATGGCTTTCACACCGTCGAGGATCGGCGTGTTGATGAAGGTTGGGTGAACTGAGTTGCAGCGAATTGTGCCACCGCTCTTTGCGCAGTGCAGCGCAACCGATTTCGACATATGCCGAACGGCCGCCTTGGCCGCGTTGTAAGACACGTAGTTATGGGATGCGATGATACCGGCGATCGACGAGATATTGACGATCGAGCCGGGAGCATGATCGCGCATGAGCGGGATCGCATACTTACAGCCGAGAAAGATGGAATCGACATCAACGGTCTGGACTTTGCGAAACGTGTCATAGGTTTCGTCTTCGACTGACCCCATCGATCCGATCCCGGCATTATTGATGAGGACATTCAGACCACCCATTTTCTCGTATGCACGCTGGAGCACGTCTTGCCATTGGTCTTCGCTCGTCACGTCATGAAGAAAGCCAAATGCTCTTTCCGCACCAATTTCGGCGTTGATCTCATCGGCAACGCGCACTGCACCATCGCCGTTCACGTCAGTGACCGCGACTCTCGCCCCCTCCCGCGCGAGCATTTTGGCAATGGCCTCCCCAAGTCCTTGGGCACCACCAGTTACCATTGCCATCTTGTTCGAAACCCGTCCCATGCGCACCATCCGCTCATCGTTCTCACTATTCAGACTTCGTTCGTTTCAGCTCGCCCAGGCGCCGTCAAGATCGGACCTCTCGCCGTCTCCAGAAGCGTCACGATGAGGTGACCAAACGCGATTTGTAAGTGTGAGAACAGTTTGTCATCTACACATATATGAAGGCGACAAATCATTCCCTGCCCCCAATCTTGGCCGCGGCATACTTCGTGGCGATGGCGATGGGCGCGCCAACAGCGGTGGCTGACAATGCCGAGACGACGGTCGCTGCGCGTCCAGTCGCAGTAGAACTCTTCACGTCTCAGTCCTGTTCGTCATGCCCGCCAGCAGAATCTCTGTTTGCAGATCTGTCCAATCGCGAAGACCTCGTTGTGATCGAATGGCACGTCGATTATTGGGACACGCTGAGTTATGGCCGCGCTGGTGTTTGGAAGGATCCGTATTCGAGCGCAACTCATACGGAGCGACAACGCGCTTACAATGTCCAAATGCGCGGCATGAACAGCGTTTACACGCCTCAGGCCGTGATCAACGGACATCGCGAGACGACTGGATCGCGCCGCGCCGCGATCAACGCCCTTATCGATGCAGAAACGACCTCAGTCGCGGCGTTAGAGGTGTCTGGCCAAACAGTCGCGATTTCAGATATCAGCGCATCCTATGACGGCACGGCGAACCTAATCTGGATCAGTCTTCTGCCAAATCAGGAGACCGATGTGCTCGGTGGAGAGAACAAAGGCCGTCATCTGTTCAGTCGAAACATTGCCATGCAGCATCAAGTCCTTGCGCTTTGGACAGCCGGCGACGCCGTCATATCGCTGCCTGCACTTGAAGACGGCCTCAATTGTGCGCTCCTCCTTCAGGACACAGACACTATGGAAATCCTCGCCGCGCAGTATTGCAACACGAACTGATCAGCCCGGATCGAGCGCACAGCCAAGACCCGGCCGATAGCTAGCAGTCTCGACAATGAGCCCCAGCGCAGAGGCTTTGACGGCCCGACGCTCCGGCACCTCAGACACCTCTAGTTGGCTGACGTCTTGTGTGAAATCAACGAGGCACGACTCAAGCGATCGCTCCGCCACGAAGCGGCAGGAACAAGTCTGTTTCGCAACATACGCCGTTGCGATTTGCGCGAAAGCCATTTGTTCCTTTAGCCAAAACTGCCAGACGGAGCTGCCAACCAGAGCAAGCACAGCAAAGGTGATCAGAAAGATTTTGGCAAAACGCATGGGTCTATCCTAGCATGGTTGCGGGCAAATTAGGTTGGAGGGCACATGCTCCGCAAGTTGCTAATCCTGGTGATCGGTATAGCCGTGGCAGCTTCCGTTCAGCTGGCAAATGCTCAGGAGGTTGAGCTTTGCGACACTCTGGACCAGGTGCGCGGCACCGATACAGCCTGCCTGAACAACAATGTTGATGTGATTTGGCCGGACACGGCATGGGAACGAGCGGCGTTGCCGTCCTCCGCGGCCCCGGATGTAAATCGCCTCATTCGCGATGCGATGGCGCGCACGCTAGAAGATGAAATGGGCGAGACGCGCAGCATCGTCATCATCCACCGGGGTCGGTTGGTCGCGGAGTCTTATCGAGACGGCTTCGGACCCGAGACCAAACAGGTTTCCTGGTCTATGGCGAAATCCATCACCCAAGCCTTGGTCGGTCGCGCTATTATGGACGGGTTGATCGAGGATATCGACGCTCCGATGCCATCGCCCTGGACAGCAGACGATCCACGCAGTGAAATCACCTGGCGCCAATGGATGACCATGACGGACGGTCTTTCCTATAGTGAAATTGGCGAGCGAGACCTGCCCCGTAACGACGTCGTCAAAATGATGTTCGGTATCGGTCGTTTCGACGTCGTCGACTATGTCAAAGACCTGCCCCTTGCCCATACGCCAGGTTCCGTGTGGAACTATTCAACGGCGGGCTATCATATGATCGGGCGGGCGCTTCAAACAGCACTTGGTCTCGGCGGCTGCAATCACCGATGGAACGCTAAAAATGCGACGACGATAACGCCGGTCACACCGTGTGCGCCAGAAGCAGATCGCGAGATGACGACTTGGATCGAAGAAGCACTCTTTTCGCCACTCGGTATGGATGCCCAGCCGGAGTTTGATGCGGCCGGCACATATCTCGGCGGATCGCTCGTGTATGCATCGGCACATGATTTTGCGCGTTTCGGTTATCTATATTTGAGGGACGGTGTTTGGGCTGGCGAACGCCTCTTGCCAGAGGGCTGGGTCGCGTTCGCACAAACCGAATCGCCGGCCAGCAATGTGAATATATACGGCGCAGGCTGGTGGATCACACCGTCGGAAGATATCGACCGCACCCACAGTCAAGCCGCTCTGACCTGCCCCTGTGATGCCTTCCACGCGGGCGGAAATGAAGGACAGACAATCTGGGTCGTGCCATCAAAGGATTTGGTTATCGTACGGCTCGGGCTGATGCCAAACTCAGAGGAAAACTGGCGCGCACTTTATGAATGGAACCAGGCCGTCGCCCGCACATTCTAGTCAGCGCTGCAGGAGATAGCTGTGTTCAACCGCCCAACGCATCCGCCAGATTGGCACGGGCCACCATCCGTTCATTCTCAGATATCGGGATCAATCCCTTTTCGCCAAGGTACCCGCCTGGCCCGATGGCATCGTCATCGAGGAAGGACAGAACAAAGGGCCCGAGCGCAGGGAACAGGGCCAAGTCATCCCGCCGAATATACAGAAACAGCGCGCGCGCCAATCTGTAGTCCCCGCTTGAAATCGAGGTCATGGATGGGGCCATTTTGTCGATCAAAGCCGGTTTTACCCGATCGGCATTCTGACTGAGATAGGAAAAGCCGAGCACGCCGAGTGTTGTGTCACTGCGGATCACCATATGGAGGATCGCTGCATCGTTTTCTCCGGAGTCGATCCAGGCGCCGTCATTTCGAAGACTATAGGCTCGGCGCCGAAACTCAGCCGGATCTGATAGCTCAAGCTCAGCAAGTCGCGGCAGTCCCCGTGCGCCCTCCCCGAGCGCCAATTCGACAAAAGCATCGCGCGTCCCGGACGTCGGCGGAGGCCCCACAACACGAATCGGAATATCCGGCAAATCCGCCGACACATCGCTCCATTTTCGATAGGGATTGGCCCGCCATTCTCCGTCATCACCAGGCAAGCGCGATGCAAGTGCCAGATAAAGTTCCGTCAGGCTGAGCGCGAAGTCCGGCCCTGACCGGCGATTAACAAGGGCGATACCATCATACCCTATTGGAACTTCTAAGGGCGGACTGATTCCGTTTCGAACGCAAAGCGCGGTCTCCGCCGGTTTTATTGGCCGCGATGCCGTTGCTATCGACGGATGATCACGGCCCCGTCCCGCACAAAAGACCTTCAGCCCGCCGCCAGTCCCAAGGGTTTCGACGACGGGCGTACGATAAGCCCGCGACGCACCAAACTGCTCGGCAACGGCCTCGGCGAAAGGGGCTACCGTCGACGAGCCAACCACGCGCAGTAGATTATTCGATTCACCGCGTTGAGACGCGCGGTCATTCGCGGCGCGATTGATTTCGGCGTCGAGCTGACGGAGGCCCTCATCAGGCGGGCCACAGGATGCTGTGAGCACAAAACAGATGAATGCGATGCGGAGTTTCATCCAGCACGTCCCGGCGATTTATCATGGGATGTTAGCGCCTTGCGCCAGCTGATGAAACCGTCGCGGTCGAAGTGGCTTCCACCCCCACGCTGACGTCTTGCAGGTGTGGGAAACCGAAGCGTTTGAACGTTAAAGGCAGTCCGCCGAGTTCGTCGACCGAGCTGGTGACAAACGCCGTCGCCCTTCTGTCGACGAGTGTTGGCCGCCGTTTCGCAAGCAGATGACGAGCGGTCTGACGTGCAATCGCGTCGCCGGAGTCCACATAGCGAACGGGACGCGGTGCACTGGCTTCCAACTGGGCCCGAACCAGCGGGAAATGCGTGCATGCCAGCACAACCGTGTCCATTCTGTCTCCGCCATTGGCCGAGAACAGGGGTGCTTGGGCTTCGGCAAACGCCTTGAGCGGCGGGGACTCCCCGCGGGCGACCGCTTCCGCCAGGGCGACAAGCGATTGGCTGCCGTGTTTGATGACCGTTGCGTCGCGCGCAAATTCGTCGATTAGGTCTTGCGTATATGGACGCCGAATTGTGCCCGGCGTTGCGAGCAATCCCACCGTGTTCGTATCACTTTCGGCAATGGCGGGCTTGATCGCTGGAACGGTTCCGACAACGGGCACAGTCAAACGCGCGCGGACCTCATCGAGGGCGAGCGTGCTTGCCGTATTACATGCAATGACAAATACATCGGGCTTACCGGCCTCGACCAACGCGGCTGCAACCGCCGGCAACCGCCGTCTCAACTCTTCGTCCGACTTATCTCCGTACGGAAAGTAGCCCGTATCGGCACTGTAATCGACATGGACTGCTGGGCTGATCGATTTTAAGGCCTGGGCCACGGTTAGACCGCCGACGCCCGAGTCAAAAACCAGGGCATGGCCGGAGGCGTTTTGAAAATCATCGCGGTCAGTCGGCGCTCTCATAGGAAAAGATATTGGCGCGATTCGCGGAGATTTTGTGGCGCGTCATGCGCGGCGGACCCTCGATAATGCGATCAGAAGCGCATGCGAACCGAACGATTTGTGCGCCGCACAATTTAGACTTATACTATTTGTCTCTTCCACAGGACTGCGCGTCATGAGCGACCACGACCTCGTATTCGATCCTTTCAAGAGCTATTCCCAAGCTGTGGGACTTTGGCTCGAAACGGCACGAACACTCCAAACACAATGGGTTCAAACGGTTTCATCCGTGGCGACGAGCATGCCAAAAGCGGTCGATTGGAAATCGGTTGAATATCCAGTCATCAAACTGGCGGGATTGCCAAAGGAAGATCAGATGAGAGAGATGTTCCAGGTCGCCGCCGACATAAATCTCAACACTTGGACCCACGCGGCAAACTACTTGTCAGCCCTACCTCGCTGGATGCATTGGCCGACAGAGCTCCCTGGCCGTCTGGCGGCCGACTT
>JBCAWP010000120.1:0-7752 GCA_038534535.1 Pseudomonadota bacterium | reverse complement strand
ATCCCATCAGTCCCTTCTGGAGCGCCCGGACCCGGCGGCGTTCACCCTAACGCGTGTGGAGGTCGATTTCCGGAAGGCCGCAAAGGTCGACGACCTGCTGCGCATCTGCACCCGATATCTCGGAACGAAAGGCGCCCGGATCCTTTTCCAGCAGGTCGCCTATCGCGGAGATGAGTGTGTAGCGCAGGCTGAAATTACGGCGGTCCAGATCCACGCAGATGGGCGTCCAAGGCGGCCAATTCCAGAGCTTGTCGATCAACTGGTAACGCGGGTCTATCGCCCCGACGAAAACTGATGGTCCGTGTGAGGGTTCTCACGCTGCGATGATTTCTCGACACGTCAATTTCTCGCCCAATTTTCAATAGAGAAGGTGGGGCAGGTTGGCGCCGGTGTGCGCAAATTCTTTCCTTGTAAGGACAACGGACTAGGAGACGATCCGGCAATGGTGTTTGGTTTTGGGAGTGTGGCGGCGGGCTCTGTGCCTCCTGAGGTCGCTGGAGATTTTTCTCTCGTGGGGCTGCTTCTGGATGCGCACATCGTCGTGCAGCTTGTGCTTGTCATGCTGCTGATCGCTTCGTTGTGGTCGTGGGCTGTAATTATCGAGAAGCTGTTTAGCCTTGCCGGCGCGCGCCGGTCTGCCCAGCAATTTGAAGATGCGTTCTGGTCTGGCCGCGATGATGGGGGCCTGCGTCCTGGCCAAGCGCCGGGTGATCCAGCCGGCCGAGTGTTTGCCTCCGCTGTGCGCGAATGGGACGATTCCCGCCGCGTCGCTAATCATGGTGATTTGCAAGCGCTGATCGACCGGGCTGAGCGAGCTATGCGCGTCACGGTGGACCGCGAAGTTGGCCGGGCATCCCGCGGCACGGGCGTCCTCGCAACGGTAGGATCGGCGTCGCCCTTTATTGGCCTCTTCGGCACGGTCTGGGGCATCATGTACGCCTTTATCAATATCAGCGCGAACAACGACACATCGCTTGCAAATGTCGCTGGCCCCATCGCCGAAGCCCTTTTCGCGACGGGACTCGGCCTGATTGCGGCGATCCCGGCAGTGATTTTCTACAACAAGTTTACCGGCGACATTGCGCGGTTCGCCGATCAACTCGACAGCTTCTCCCAAGAGGTGATCGTGCGCATGTCGCGCCGCGCCTCTGACCGGGCCGGGAGCTAGGCCGTGGGTGCGCAGCTTGGCGGAGGCGGCGGACGAGCCGGCGGCGGACGGCGCGGTCGGCGCGTCTTTAATTCGGAGATCAACGTCACGCCGTTCGTCGATGTCATGTTAGTTCTTTTGATCGTTTTCATGATCACCGCCCCGCTACTTACAACGGGGGTTGACGTGTCGCTGCCGAAAGCGCGCGCGGATGCCTTGCCCAACCAAAATGACGATCCGCTCGAAATCACGCTCCAGGCCGACGGCAAGCTCTACATCCAGGAAACTGAAGTTGATCGCGGCGAGCTTGTTGCAAAGCTTCGAGCCATTACCGGCGAGGGATTCGAAGACCGCATTTTTTTCCGGGGCGATGAAGGGGCTGCATTCGGCGATGTCATGAGCGTGATGACGGAGGTCCAGGGTGCGGGCTTTCGTAACCTCGCACTCGTGACGGATCCGAAAATCCAAGGAGGACGCTGAGGGCATGATCCGCGGACTGCCGGCGTCTATCCTGCTTCACGCTGCTATTGTCGGCGCCAGCGTGATTTCATTCCCACACTGGTCCAAGCCTGTGCAGGAATCAGTAATCGTGCCGGTAGATCTCGTCGACATTGGAGAGGTCAACAATGTTGCGCCCATCGTTGAGCGAACCGAGATACCGGAGCCCGAGCCGGAGGAGATCATCCCGGAGCCAAACCTCGAGGATTTCCTCGAAGATGTCGATGAAATCCCCGAAGAGGTTGCGCCTGAACCGGAAGAGACACCCCCGCCAGCTGTAGAAGATACACCGCCACCGGCCGACGAAGAGGAGGTCCCGGTCGAGACCGAGGACGAGCCGGAACCGGAGAAAGAACCAGAACCCGAGCCTGAGCCCGAACCAGAGCCGGAAGAACAGAAAATCGTGCCGCCAGAGCCGGACACCGACGCGCTCGATGATATTCTGAATACGGAAAACCTGTTCAATCGCACCGAGCCGGAGCCCCGCCGCGCGCCGCCGCCGCCCACACCACAGACAGACCGTCCGGTCACTTCATCGGAGCCACGGCGCGGGGTTGGCGAGCGCACCGGGAACGTTGCTCGGATCGAAGCCATCGTCATCGCCCAGATGAAAATTTGCTGGGAAGACATTGACGACCTGCCGGACCCTGAACGGTTGACCGTTGCGATCCGCGTCAGCCTGAAACCCGATGGAACCCTTTCGGGCCAACCAGAATTCGTCACGCCAAGGCGCGCCCCGATCGGCGACCGCTATATGCAGGTCGCCATGGACCGGGCCCGGCGGGCCGCGACCACCTGCCAGCCCTATAGATTGCCGCTCGATGATTATGATGAGTGGCGCGAACTTATCCTGAATTTCCGCAATGGCGGATAGAACGAACCACCTTAAGGGTGGCCACGGAGGTGACCTGACATGTTGAAAAAACTCTTGATGGCGCTTGCCGTAGCACTGGGTGGCGTCGCCGGACCAGCCGTCTCCCAGGCGGTAAATGTTATCAATATCGAGGAGGGGACGGCCCGTCCTTTCCCAATCGCCATCCCAGACTTCAACGCGAAGCCCGGAACGGAAGACTTAGCGCTTCAGATTTCTGAAGTTGTCCGGAATGATTTGGTCTCGACCGGGCTTTTCCGCACCATCGATCCGTCAGCTTTCATTCAGCGAGACGTTTCCATTTCAGTCCAGCCACGCTTTGCTGATTGGCGGATCGTGCAAGCTGATGCGCTCTCTATCGGCGAGACGGAGATCCTCCCTGATGGCCGTCTCTCGGTCTCCTTCCGCCTTTGGGACGTCAATGGCGAGGAGGTTTATCGTTTGAATGGCCAAGCTGGTCGCCGGCTCACCACGACGCCGGACAATTGGCGACGGATGGCCCACAAAGTCGCCGACAGCATCTATACACGGCTTACGGGCGAGAGCGGAATTTTCGATACGCGCGTCGTCTACATTGCCGAAAGCGGGCCAAAGACGGCTCGCGTCAAGCGCCTTGCGATTATGGACTATGACGGCGCCAATCAACGGTTCCTGACCCAGGGCCAACACCTTGTATTAACACCGCGTTTTTCGACATCGGATCAAGAGATCACGTATATGTCTTATGAGGGCGGACGTCCGCGCGTTTATATTTTCAACATTCAAACGGGTCGCCAGGAGGTGCTGGGGAACTTCCCCGGGATGACGTTTGCGCCGCGGTTTTCGCCGGATGGTCGATCGGTTGTGATGAGCCAGGCCCAAAATGGGAATTCGGACCTCTTTCTAATGGACCTGCGCAGTCGACAAACCCGCCGGCTCACCGATCATCCAGCCATCGATACGTCGCCTGCAATGTCGCCGGATGGCCGACAAATTGTCTTCAATTCGGATCGTGGCGGCTCGCCGCAACTCTACATCATGAATACTGATGGCTCTCCGCTCGCCTGTCCGTCGGGTGGCCGAGATGTTGCCTGCCGGATTACGTTCGGCAGAGGCCAGTACTCCACGCCGGTTTGGTCACCTCGCGGGGATTTGGTGTCATTTACCAAGCAGATTGGCGGGAAATTCCACATCGGTGTCATTGGAACCGATGGCGAAGGCGAGCGGATATTGACGGAAGCCTATTTTGCCGAAGGTCCAGCTTGGTCGCCCAATGGTCGCGTCATTACCTTCTTCCAGGAGCAGGCGCCTGGCGCTGGTCCGGAACTGTGGTCTGTCGATCTGACGGGCCGCAATTTGCGCCGTATCGGGACTACGACCGACGCTTCAGATCCTGCATGGTCCCCATTACTCGATTAACCATATGATCTTTTTTGGCAGCAGGGGATGAAATTGAAAAGAATCGCTCATGGTCGGTGCAGTTCTGCCCCATTCTTGCCGGATTTGGCGAAGATATAGCGCCGACCTTCGAGCGCCTGTGTCACTCGGTTGACATCGGGCGCGACTATGGAACGATTAGACCTCGACTGGTGTCGAGCCTCTGCAAGGACAGGATGGGAGCCTAACCATGCATAATGCAATTAAGTTTGGAGCTGCTGCGGCGTTAATCGGGCTCGGAGCCTGCGCCACTGCGCCAGAAGAAGCGCCGGTGGAAGAAGCACCGGTTGTTGCTGAAACGCCGGCACCTGCGCCGCGTCCTCAGCCGGTTGAACCAGCACCGTTGCCGCCAACTGGGCCGACGCCAGGCTCAATCGAAGACTTCCGCGTCAATGTCGGCGAGCGCGTCTACTTCGACCTCGACCAATGGCGCGTCGACGATAGCGACAAGGCGATCCTTCAGCGCCAGGCGGCTTGGCTTCAATCTTACCCTGGCGTGCGCATCCTCGTTGCAGGAAACTGCGATGAGCGCGGCACGCGTGAATACAACCTCGCTCTGGGCGAACGCCGCGCGTCGGTCGTGAAAGACTACCTCGTGAGCCTCGGTATCGATCCGTCGCGCATTGAGACCGTGTCCTACGGCAAAGAGCGCCCAATCGACGGCGGCAGCAATGAAGCGGCTTGGGCGTTGAACCGGAATGGATTTACGCAAATCGTGTCCGGCGCACGGACGAGCTAGATCGATTTCTTCTTGAATTCGCTGCACATTGCGGCCGGGGCGCCATAATTTTGCCCCGGCCGCTTTTCATTTTCGGCGATAATTGTGAAGCTTGACTGCGAGGTTTTCCATGTTCGTCCGTTCGATACTGATGGGATCGGTAGTGGCAGCGCTATCCGTATCGGCCATGGCGCAGGATGACCGGCTGTCTCGCCGGGAGCTAACGACGGAAACCAACCGTCTCACGGCTGAGGTCGTGGATCTGCAGTCCAAGACCAGCCAGCTTCAGATACAGAATGCGGATTTAGCGCTCAAAGTACGCGAGCTCGAAACACAGAACGCTCAGCTCACAGGGCGGATCGAAACGCTTCAATTCCAGTTGAGCCAAGCCAATGGCGAGTTAGAGCGCCTTGCCGGCGACGATGCCGAGATCGGCAAAGTCTTGGGTGAATTGGAAAGCGAGATCGCGGCGCTACAATCAGTGATCGCACAGCAGAACAGTCTTTTCTTTGACGGTCAGCTGCCTGGGCCAGGCGAGAGTTCTCCAGTGGGTCTTGTCGCCGATAATCCAAGCCTCACCCTGCCAGGTTCGGGCGACGTTCCGGCGGACCCCCGCGCTGCAACGGCGTTGCCCGGCGGATCCCTTGGCACAATCTCCGCGGCTGATTTGCCGGGGGAGGCCGGACCGCTTTTTGCCGACGCCAAGGCGCGCCTCCTGCGGTTTGATTATGCGGGCGCTGAGCGGAGCTTCAGGGCTTTTCTAGATCGTTTTGGCGATGATGATCAGGCCGGCGAAGCACAGTATTGGCTCGGTGAGGTATTGTACCAGCAACAGGCTTATCAGGATAGCGGCGCGGCCTATACAGACATGTTGCGTCGCTACCCCGATGATGCACGCGCCCCTGACGCACTTGTGAAACTTGCGAGGTCTCTCAGGCTCGTCGGGGAGTCGTCGAAAGCGTGCGATGTGCTTGCGACGCTGCCGACACGGTATCCAGATGCGTCTCCCGTCACGCGAAACCTCGCCGACGTGGAGCGCGACCGTTCAGATTGCGCGGCCTAATCTCAACCGTCCGCACGCGGCTAGACCTGTGGGCGCCGGCAAAAGATACGCCCATCGCGATCGCTGTTTCTGGGGGTAGCGACTCCCTCGCTCTGATGGAACTTGTAACGCCCTGGGCCCGGGATCGCGGAGGGGACACTCTCGCGTTGACCGTGGACCATGGTCTCCGCCCCGAAGCGGCGAGCGAGGCCCAATTCGTCGCGGACTATTGTCAGTCACGCGGCATCCCGCACCGGACACTCACTTGGTCACCTCCCGCAGCGTCTATAACCGCGGCGAGGGCGCGCCGAGCCCGCCATCGCCTACTGGCCAGCGCCGTACGAGAGGCTGGCGCGAACTGGCTCTTGCTCGGGCATACGCGCGACGACCAGGCCGAGACTGTCGTGATGCGCCAGCGCGCTGGCGCGACGGGGCCGGGCCTCGCCGGCATCCGCGCGGCGACCATGTCGCCGATCTGGCCTGATGGGCGAGGCGTTAGACTGTTTCGCCCTTGTCTTGGTGTCTCGCGCCAGGCCCTTCGGGATCACCTCCGTGCGGCGGGTCAGTCTTGGATCGAAGACCCAACCAATGCGAACGAGGGGTTCGAACGGGTGCGTGTTCGTATAGATCTTGCAGCAAATCACGCCCTAGGCCGTGCCGCTTTGGTCCTGGCGGATGAGGTTGGCGCCGCACGCCGTGCACAAGATGTTCGGATTGCGCGCTGGCTGCAAACCCAAGTGCACGCGGGCGAAGACGGCTTAATTGCCTGCGATCCAGCAACGCTGTCGATCGAAGACTTTGCCGAGGCTTTGGCGCATCTTCTTATGGCGGCGGCCGGAACGGACCGGCGTGCCCCTCGCAACGCCCGGCGTGCCCTGGCGGCACATCTGAAAGGCGGCTGCGCCGGTGAGGCGCAGACCCTTGGCGGGGCTTGGGCCGCGCGCCGGCGGGGCTACATTCACATCGCTCGAGATCCGGGTGAAACGCCGGCGTTCAACCAAGGGCAAGCCGGGGTCTGGGATGGCCGTTTTCAGATCCGCCTGGTCACAAACCACCCACAAGCCGCTGACAGTAAGCCTGATATCCGCCCGCTGGCGCGCCCAGGATATCCAGGTACCGCGTCGGATCAAACTGCCGAATGCCTGATCGCCGGCCGGTTGCGGGACATCGCCGCTATGCTGGCCTCTCCGATGAACAAGCTGTAGTATTGAAATTCATTGACCTGGGTCGTTTTTCCTAAAGTCTAGACCTATATGGATTCTCGATACCGATGAATGTGACAGGATGATCGAATGAACATGCGCAATCTTGCAATTTTTGCCCTGGTTGGCGCCGTCGTACTCGCCCTCATGATGGCCATGCAGGGCAATATGGCAGCCGGCTCGGTCCAAGAGTTAACCTACACAGAATTGCGTGAAGGTGCGGCCAATGGGGCGATTCGCGAGGTCACCATCAAGGCCGATCGCGTCACCGGCCGAACCACTGATAATGTAGAGTTTTATACCAAAAAGCTCGAAACGGATTTCGATCTGGCCGCCTTCTTGGCTGATAATGGGGTTGATGTACGAGCCCAGCCCGCTTCCGGCGGTTTTAACCTTGGGACCTTCATCAGTCTCCTCTTCATCGCGATGATCGGCATATTTATCTACATGCAGTATCGCCAGATGAATGGCGGGGCCGGCGGACGCGGCGCGATGAATTTTGGTAAATCGCGGGCCCGCTTACTGACCGAAAAACATGGCCGGGTGACGTTCGCGGATGTGGCCGGCGTTGACGAAGCCAAGGAAGAGCTGCAGGAAATTGTCGAATTCCTCCAGGATCCTTCGAAGTTCCAGCGCCTCGGCGGCAAAATCCCGAAAGGCGCGCTTCTTGTGGGACCACCCGGAACAGGTAAAACGCTAATTGCTCGCGCGGTGGCCGGCGAGGCCAATGTGCCGTTCTTCACAATTTCGGGATCGGACTTTGTCGAAATGTTCGTCGGTGTCGGCGCAAGTCGTGTCCGCGACATGTTTGAAAAGGCCAAGAGCAATGCGCCTTGTATCATCTTCATAGACGAGATC
>JBCAWP010000119.1:0-7762 GCA_038534535.1 Pseudomonadota bacterium | reverse complement strand
GTTTCGATGCCCATATAGAGGGTCATCAAATCCGACGCCGACAAGATAACGCCCATGCCGAGGGCGGCGAAGAGAGACAAAAGGGCGAATTCATACCGCAGCGTGCCCTGGCGGCGCATGAATCCCTCAGCCATCAATAACGCCGCGCCCGCCGCCCCGAAACTGATGATTTTCGCGAAGCTCGCAAAAGGCGTTGTCAAGACAAGCCCGTTAAACGCCTCTCCGCCCCCATAATTGACCCCCGCAAGGCCGGCGGCCGCGAAAAGACCAATCGCCGCCAAACGGTAGGACACGGCGGCAAAGCGGTCGCCAAGAAGCGCGCCCGCGAGAACACCAGCAAGGCCCATCGCCGCAAGCAGAAGCTCCGGTGCAGACGCATCAATGATCAAGGCAAAATCCATGGGAGATCCGTCAGCCTCCGTTAAACAAGGCGAGGATGCGGGCCACTGACCCGTCCGTAATATTGAAAATCATCCAGGGAGCGATACCGAAGAGCACCGTTGCGACGGCGAGCGGTGCCAGGGTGACGACCTCCTCGCTCTTTAGGTCCGCGATCCCATCGAGTTTGGGATTGTTGACCTGGCCGAACATCGTCTCCCGGTAGAGCCGTAGCATATAAACGGCCGAGAAGATCACGCCGAGGGCCGCTGCGACGGCAACCCAACGCGAGGCCATAAAGCCGCCCGTCATACTCATGATTTCGCCGACAAATCCGCTTGTTCCCGGCAAGCCCACATTGCCCATGGTGAAGAGCATAAAGAAGGCTGCATAGACCGGCATGTTGGTCGCAAGACCGCCATATGCGGCGATTTCCCGCGTGTGCATCCGGTCATACACGACGCCCACAATCAGGAAGAGCGCTGAAGAAATGAAGCCGTGCGACAGCATCTGGAAGACGGCGCCCTGCACACCGACCTGGTTGAAAGAGAAAATTCCAAGCGTCACGAAGCCCATATGCGCCACAGAGGAATAGGCGATCAGCTTTTTCATATCTTCCTGACGGAAAGCCACGAGAGAAGCATAGACGATTGCGATCGCGGACAGGACGAAAACGAGCGGCTGGAAGAGCTGGCTCGCCTCGGGGAACATGGGCAGCGAGAACCGCAAGAGGCCATAGGCACCAAGCTTCAAGAGAATACCGGCCAGAATGACGGAGCCCGCCGTTGGTGCCTGGACGTGGGCGTCCGGTAACCAGGTATGGACCGGCCACATGGGCATCTTCACGGCAAAGCTTGCGAAGAATGCAAGCCATAGCCAGGTCTGCGCATTCGAGGCGAAGGAGGTCTGCTCGAGCACCGTGATGTCGCTCGTCCCAGCCACAAGATACATGTAGATGATCGCAACGAGCATGAAGAGCGAGCCGAGGAGTGTGTAGAGGAAGAATTTAAACGCCGCATAGACGCGGTCCTGGCCGCCCCAGACACCGATAATCAGGAACATCGGGATGAGGCCACCCTCGAAGAAGATGTAGAATAGAAAGATATCGAGCGCGCAGAAGACGCCGATCACCAGGGTCTCAAGCATCAAGAATGCGACAACATATTCCGTGATCCGCGTCTGGATCGATCCGAGGCTCGCAATCAGACAAAGCGGGGTCAGAAAAGTGGTGAGAAGTATGAGCGACATGGACAAGCCATCGGCGCCCATTTTGTAGAGAACCCCTTTCTTCAGGACGTCTCCGGTTGCCGCGTCCACTTCCTGTCCGTACCAGGCGAACTCCTCGACGAATTGATAGCCCGCCGCAGCCGGATCAAACGCCGCAAACGCCGCGAGCGAGAAGATGAACGTGAAAACACTCACGAAGATGCCAGCATACATGGTGCTGCGCCCGGCGCGTTCGCTTTGGGCATCGCTCACCGCTGCGCTGATCAGCATAATGAAGATCGCGCCGACGGCCGGCAGGAACGTAATCAGGCTGAGGATCGGAAGGCCTTGCATTAGCTTACCCCTCCGCTGCGCATAAACAGCACGACGCCGAAGAGCAGCGCGCCACCAATAATGACAAAGGCATAGTGGTAGAGGTATCCCGTGTGGGCAGCACTCACCCGCCCCGCGCTCCAGCGCGAGAGCCAGGCCACGCCGTCAGGCCCCAATCCATCGATGAGACGCTTATCGCCAACCTTCCAGAAGACATCGCCGAGCCACCGCGTCAGGCGGACAATTGTCGCCTCATAGATCTCGTCGAAATACCACTTATTGTAGAGCATCGCATGGAGCGGACCGCCGCTTGCCGCCACGCGCGCGCCGAACCCGCGATTGAGCAGATAGGCGAAGGTCGCGCCTAAAAACCCAATGATTGTCACGATAAGCGGCGTCCAGAAGACCCAATCGGCCGCGTGGGATTCCTTCAGAACATCGATCTGGTGGATGAGCTCATTGCCATCGGCAGAATAAATTGCCTGCCCCCAGAACGCTTCTGAATGGTGGAACATCGGGTCGTAGAAGACGACGCCGGCGAAGACTGCGCCGACGGCCAGCAAGGCCAGCGGGATGAGCATGACCGGCGGGCTCTCATGGGGGGTGTGATCCCCGTGATGGTCGTGACCGTGCCCGTGCCCGTCACCGTGATCACCATGGGCATGGTCGTCGTGAGCCGCCACTTTTTCTGCGTGGTGAGCCGCTTCCAGTTCGCGCTGCCCCTCGGGCGTTTCAGCAAAGCGCGGCCCATGAAAGGTCATGTAAATCAGGCGCCAGGAATAGAAGCTCGTCAGCAGTGCGGCCGCACACCCCGCCCAGAAGGCCAGCTGTCCGAAGCTGATGCCCGCCTGCCCGGCCACAAACGCACTTTCGATGATCGCATCCTTGGAGAAGAAGCCCGCAAAGCCGAGGCTCGTATGCGGAATACCCAGCCCGATGATCGCCACGGTGCCGATGAGCATCATCGCATAGGTAAAGCGTTGATACTGCGCGACGCCGCCGAGCCGCCGCATATCCTGCTCATGGTGGTTACCATGGATCACAGACCCGGCCCCGAGGAACAGGAGCGCCTTGAAGAAGGCGTGGGTGAAGAGGTGGAACATCGCCGCCTGGTAAACCCCGATCCCGGCCGCAAAGAACATGTAGCCAAGCTGCGAACAGGTCGAATAGGCAATCACGCGCTTGATATCGTTTTGGGCGAGGCCAACCGTCGCCGCATAGAGCGCCGTCACAGCGCCGACAATTGTCACCATGGCCGCTGCACCGTCGGCATATTCATAGATCGGCGACAGGAGGCAGACGAGGTAGACGCCCGCCGTCACCATGGTGGCGGCGTGGATCAGCGCCGACACAGGGGTCGGGCCTTCCATTGCATCCGGCAACCAAACATGCAGGAAGAGCTGCGCCGACTTCCCCATGGCGCCGATAAACAAGAGCACGCCGATCAGCTCCAGCGCGCGCACCTCATAGCCAAGAAATCCGAAGGCAACCTCCCGCGCGGGCGCCGCCTCAGCCATCAAGAAGGGAGTGACCTCTGCATTCGCGCGGACCGCATTGAGCACTGGCTCGAACTCGATCGACCCGAAGGTGAAGAAGACGGCCATGATGCCGAGCGCAAGGCCGAAATCTCCGACCCGGTTCGTGACGAACGCCTTGATGGCCGCATCATTCGGCGCGGGCTTGTGGAACCAGAACCCAATCAGCAGATAAGAGGCGAGCCCCACGCCTTCCCAGCCAAAGAACAGCTGCAGGAAGTTGTCGGCGACGACCAGCATGAGCATCGCGAAGGTGAAGAGCGACAAATAGGTGAAAAACCGCCCCCGCGCCGGATCATCCGCCATGTACCCCCAGGAATAGAGGTGCACGAGGCCAGACACGCCCGTGATCACAGCCATCATGACGACCGACAAGGCATCGACACGGATGGCCCAGTCAGCGGTAAATCCGCCCACATCAATCCACGTCATCAAAGGAACGATATGCGCACCGCGCGCGGCCCCATGGGCGGCTTCGGCCGCAGCGCCAAGGGCCAGGGCGTGGCCGGCCGCGGCGCCGGCCTCGTCGCCGCTTCCCCCAAAAGTCCAAAGGAAAAGTTGGATCAGAGACAGAGCGCCGGCGCTGAGCACGGTGACAGTCGTCAACGCCATCGCAGCCCGGTCGCCGAAAACCGGCTTTCCAAAGCCTGCGAGCAGCGCGGCGATCCCCGGTCCAAGAACGATGAAGATCTGGGCAATATCAGGTAACATACTGGCTGGCCCCTAGCCCTTCATCAGATTGACGTCTTCGACGGCGATGTCGCCGCGATTACGGAAATACACAACGAGGATGGCGAGCCCCACGGCGGCCTCAGCGGCGGCAACGGTGAGCACGAGCATCGCAAAGACCTGGCCAGTGATCGTTCCGGTAAAGACCGAGAACGCGACAAGGTTGATGTTCACCGACAAGAGGATCAATTCGATCGCCATCAAGATGACGATGATGTTCTTCCGGTTCACAAAGATCCCGACGACACCGATCGTGAAGAGCGCGGCCGACAGGGCAAGGAAATGACTAAGCGTAATGGCCATGACTCAGATCCCCTGTCCTGGCTCAACGTCTTTAAGCTCGACCGCGTCGGCCCGGCGCCGCGCCGTCTGGCGCGCAACGCTCTGGCGGCGCGCCTGCGTCTTGCCGCGCAGGGTCAGGACGATGGCTCCTATCATCGCGAGCAAGAGCACAATCCCGGCAAGCTGGAAGAGCAAAAGATAGTCGGTGTACATCACTTGGCCGATGGCTTCGGCATTCGTCTCGGCGCCGGGGGACGGATCAAAATCCCGGGCGCGTGCATCGGCCCGGCCAAGGGTGACAAGCGCGATTTCCCCGAAGAAGGCGAAACCAGCCATGAGGGCAAGCGGCCAGTAACTGAGGGTTCCCTGTTTCAGCTCAACGAAATCAACGTCGAGCATCATGACAACAAACAGGAAGAGGACGGCAACGGCACCAACATAGACGACCACGAGCAGCATGGCGATGAACTCGGCGCCGATCAGTACGAGCGTTGCAGCGGAGGTAAAGAATGCGAGAATGAGCCACAGGACCGAATGGACCGGGTTCCGCGCCGTAATGACACCTAGGGCGGCAAACACAATCACAGCCGCCAAAATGTAGAACGCAATGAGGTCCATAGGCCCCTTGCCCCCTTGTCTCTTTATGCGCCGCGTGCGGCTTATCCCTAGTCAAGGTGCGGCCAGACCCTCCTGGCCATCACCCATCGATTTGACGGACGCCCCTATCTGTAGGGCGCGTCTAGTTCCAGATTGCGAGCGATTTCGCGTTCCCAGCGATCACCGTTCGCGAGAAGACGTTCTTTATCGTAGTAAAGCTCTTCGCGCGTTTCCGTCGCGAATTCGAAATTGGGTCCTTCAACAATCGCATCCACCGGGCAAGCTTCCTGGCAGAAGCCGCAATAGATGCATTTCACCATATCGATGTCATAGCGGGTCGTGCGGCGCGAGCCATCATCGCGCGGTTCCGCCTCGATGGTAATGGCCTGGGCCGGGCAGATCGCTTCGCAAAGCTTACAGGCAATGCAGCGCTCTTCGCCGTTTGGATACCGGCGCAGGGCATGTTCGCCGCGGAAACGCGGCGATAGAGGGTTCTTCTCAAACGGGTAATTCACAGTCGCCTTGCGCTTGAACATGTATTTCAGCGCAAGGAAGAAGGCGCTGACAAAATCTGTCAGCAAGGCGCCTCTC
This sequence comes from Pseudomonadota bacterium, assembly GCA_038534535.1. Lineage (GTDB taxonomy): Bacteria > Pseudomonadota > Alphaproteobacteria > Caulobacterales > Hyphomonadaceae > CALLCD01. Next base: position 2,111 of record JBCAWP010000119.1, on the reverse strand, counting down.
ACGGTCTGCACTAGGGTGGTCATGTCTGAACTCCAGCATAGACAACATAGCCCGATACGATCAGCACGGCGGCGAGCGAGGTTGGCAGGAAGATCTTCCAACCGAGCCGCATCAGCTGGTCGTAGCGGTAGCGGGGCACCATGGCTTTCACCATGGCAAAGAGGAAAAAGAAGAAGACAACTTTTGCGCCGAACCAGGCGAAATGGCCGAGATTGACGATCCAGGGTGCCATGTCCGCAGTCCAGGGCATCGGGACCGGGCCGTGCCAGCCGCCGAGGAAAAGGATCGTCATCATCGCACACATCAGGACGATGTTGAGGTACTCCCCGATCATGAAGAGGAGGTACGGCGTTGAGGAATACTCAACTTGATAGCCCGCGACGAGTTCGGATTCGGCTTCCGGCAGATCGAATGGCGGCCGGTTCGTCTCCGCAAGGGCGGAGATGAAGAAGATCACAAACATGGCGAACATGACGGGGAAGAGCACGATGTGGTTCAGGCTGAACGCGTGCCAGGTCCAGATGCCGCCGGACTGATTGTTCACGATGTCGGAAAGATTCATTGAACCGACGAGCAGGATCACCGTCACGATAACGAAGCCGATCGAGACCTCATAAGAGACCATTTGGGCCGCCGACCGAAGGCTACCAAGGAACGGGTATTTCGAATTGGAGGCCCAGCCCCCCATGATGATCCCATAGACGCCAAGGGAAGAGATCGCGAAAAGATAGAGGATCCCGACATTAAGATCGGCAATCACCCAGCCAGGCGCGACGGGGACAACAGCCCAGGAGATAAAGGCGAGCACCAGGGTCAGGATTGGCGCCAGCAAGAAGACCGTCTTATTCGCGCCGGCCGGAATGATGATTTCCTTCAGGAGGAATTTTCCGAAATCGGCAAAGCTCTGCAGAAGACCAAATGGTCCGACGACGTTCGGCCCCTTGCGGAGCATGACGCCCGCCCAAACCTTGCGGTCCATCAGCAGCAGGAAAGCGAGGGAAATAAGCAAGACGGCCATGAAGAGGCCAATCTGGCCAAGCACCAGGAGCGTGCCCCCGAGGGCGCCGTATTGCTCAATAAAACCACTCATGTCGCGCTCGCCCTACTCCGCCGCTATCGGGGTTTCAAGCCGCGTTTGCAATTGTGAGCATTCCGCCATCGTTCTGGAGGCCCGGGCGATCGGATTGCTGAGATAGAAATCCGTCACATTTGCTGCGAATGCGGGGCCGTTGAGGGTCGCGGGCATGGCCGGTACGGCCTCCCGGAGTGCGGCAGAATGCTCCGCCCCCGGCGCATAATTCAGACCGGCAAAGCTCGGCACTGATTCGCGTAAGGCCGCGCGGAGGTCACCGGCTGTGTTATAGGGCAGCGTCTTGCCAAGACTGTCCGACAAGGCCCGGAAGATGGCCCAGCCCTCGCGGGCTTCGCCCTTTGGCTGGACCGCTCGGCGGGTCTCCTGGACGCGGCCCTCGGTGTTTACATAGGTCGCCGCCATTTCCGTATATGCCGCGCAAGGCAGAATCACGTCCGCGATCGCCGCGCCGGCATCTCCATGGTGGCCGACATAGACCACGGTCAGTCCATCGGGCTTGCGGAAACCTTCGATCGCCTCATCGGCCCCAAGAAGAACCAGCGTCTTAAGCGTTCCCGCCTCGGCGGCCGCGAGCATTCCGGCAGTGTCCAGACCGCCCTCACCGGGCAAAAAGCCAACATCAAGTGCCCCAACCCGTCCGGCGGCCGCGTGGAGAACACCGAAGCCGGCCCAATCCTCCGTCAGCGCGCCAACCTTCGCCGCGAGCGCGTGGGCCGCATCGAGGAGCGCTGCCCCATCGTCACGACACAGCGCGGCTTCACCGATCACGATCATCGGTCGCTCGGCAGCGTCCAGAACGCGCGCGAAGTCCCCCTCGCCGCGACCAAGCGCAGCGAGAGCGTCTGGCCCGGCACCAATATGGGTATAGTCATAAGTCAGGTCCGCCGGCGCACCAATGACCCCGACATTCAGATCATTCCACAGCCAAGCCTTGCGGACCCGGGCATTCCAGACCGCCGCCTCAACGCGTGGATCGGTCCCAATCAGCAAGAGCCCGTCGGCCTCTTCGATGCCCATA
>JBCAWP010000118.1:0-7852 GCA_038534535.1 Pseudomonadota bacterium | reverse complement strand
CGCCGAAGCAGCTGAAAGAAATGATTGCAGAGGGGCTGATCGAGATTGCACCTATCGGATTTATGCGCGGGCGCACGCTCAACAATGCCTTTGTCGTGATCGACGAAGCGCAAAACTGCACCTACTCCCAGCTGAAAATGCTGGTCACGCGCCTCGGCTGGCACGCCACGATGGCGATCACCGGTGACCCGGCACAAACCGACCTCCTGCCAGGCATGTCCGGGCTCGGCACACTCGCTGAGAAAGTCGAGAATATGGACAATATCTCGGTCGTTCGCCTGGCAGGCGAAGACATTGTCCGCCACCCACTCGTCGCTGAGATGCTGGACGTCCTCTAGTCAAACGCCGCAACGAACATCATGGCCGGGCCTTTTCGTAAGGCTCGGCCATTTATTTTTTTGGTGCCGTCAAAATCCAACCGGCTCAGACGTCATGGCTATGAACGCACCAACGCGTTCGCCATTATGATCAACCCATGGAGGGAAAAATGAGAACCTTTGCTTTGCTGCTGCCCCACGCACCGGACCGCTACACATCGCTGTCGGACGATGAGAATATGGAGATCATCAAGGACTACATTGCCTGGGTCGAGCGTCTCCAGGCGAACGGGACCTATGTCGGTGGTTACAAGCTCACCGACGATGGCGCAAAGTCGCTCATCGCGGAAAAAGAAGGCCCGCGGGTTTATGATGGTCCGTTTGCTGAGGTGCCCGAGGTTCTCGGCGGTATCATGGTGATTAAAGCACGCGACTGGGATGACGCCGTCGAGATCGCCAAAACCAATCCGCATATGGTCCATAATCGGCGGATCGAAATCCGCGAAGTCCACGCCGTCTAAGCCAATGACGACCGGCCACGATGACACAGCCGAAACCCTCGACCGGCTTATCCGCCGGGAGCGCGGTCGGATCGTGGCCGGTCTGATAGCCCGTCTGGGCCCGGCCCATTTGGACCTCGCCGAAGATGTGGCGCAGGATGCCGTGCTCGCGGCCATGGCGAGCTGGAGCCATAAAGGACTGCCAGACAATCCGTCGGCCTGGATCACAAAGACGGCCCAGAACAAAGCGATCGACAGGCTAAGACGAGACGGACGCTTTGCGACCGGCGACCAGGGGAGCGACGGTGAAACAGTCGAGCCGCCTCGAGGGGTGCTAAGCGCCGAGATCGGGGACGCCGATCTCCAACTCATTGTTCTATGTTGCCATCCAGCACTCACCGGTCCTGAGCAGGTGGATCTGATCCTAAAACTCGTCAGTGGTTTCCGTGCCGTCGATATTGCGACCGCGACCCTGTCGTCGGCCGAGGCTGTAGGCCAGCGATTGGCACGCGCGAAACGAAAACTACGCGAGGCAGCTGGCGATCTCGCAGCTCCCTCGACGCGGTTCGAATTGCGAGCCAGACAGCCGATCATTCTTCGCGCAATCTATCTCCTGTTCACGCTCGGCTATGCGCCGCGCACGGGTGACCGGCTGATCCATAATGAGATTTGCCGGGAAGCGGTGCGGCTCGCTGAAACACTTATTGAAGCATCGCCAGGCGTGCCGCCATCAGATACGCGCGCCCTCGGCGCGCTTCTCTGTTTTCAGGCGGCCCGGTTACCCGCCCGCGCCGATGAAAAAGGCCGGCCAATTAAATTGGAGGACCAGGATCGCGAGCTCTGGGATCATCGTCTGATCGCCAGAGGGTTCCAATATCTCGCAGAGGCCCGCGAAAACCGGACCCCATCGGATTATATTCTCGAGGCCATTATCGCGAGCATATACGTCTCCGCCGACCCGCTCGAGGAAAAACACTATCATCAACTCCGCAGCGCCTTCACAGTGCTGCATCTCCGCACACAATCGCCCATCGTTGGATTGAACCTTGCGATCGTGATTGCTCGCGGCGGCGACCCAGGGCTTGCACGCATGCATATTGAAGAGCTGCTTGTGCTTCGCGGGCTGGATGGCTACCCCCCGGCCCACTTTGCCCATGCCGAAGTATTGCAAATGCTGCGGGAACCGGAAGCCGCCAAGGCAGAGTATGCCAAGGCCCTGGCGGGAGACCTGTCCGCACCGGTTCGTGCGGAACTCGAAGACCGGATGAACCTCATTCAGTGATCTGACAAGCTCACCCCATCGCATCGCGGACGAGGTCGTCCTCGGCTTCCTGAAGTATGGCTTCTGACACGCTCGCGCCAAGGACGGGCTCTTTTCCGACCTCAAGCATGACCGGCACGGCGAACGGGCTGATCTTTTGCAGACGTTCGTGGACGATCTTTCCGCGCACGCGGTTCAGCATGTCGCCTAGTCTTCGGATATCGAGGAGACCTGTGGCGGCATCAGCCTGTGCCGCCTGCATGAGGATATGGTCAGGCTCATGGCTGCGCAGCACATCGTAAATCAGATCAGTTGAAAACGTGACCTGGCGGCCCGTCTTTTTGGATCGTGGCAGGCGCTGGGCAATGAGGCCCGAAATCTGGGCGCAGGCCCGAAAGGTCCGTTTCATCAGGAAACTCTCGGCCAGCCAGGCATCAAGATCATCGCCCAGCATGTCGGGGTGGAACAGGGTCTCCATATCGAGGTCTGACATGTCCGCCATGGCCCAGATCGACATGGCGTACTCAGAACCAACAAAGCCCAGGGGGCGCGCGCCAGCTCGCTCCAGCCGGCGCGTCAGCAACATGCCAAGGGTCTGGTGCGCCAAACGCCCCTCAAACGGGTAGCAAACAAGATAGTGGCGCGCCGCGCGTGGAAAGGTCTCCACCAGCAAATGATCCGCGGGCGGAATAGAGGAACGCGCTGCCTGGATCTCAATCCATTCGCGAACCTGCCCAGGCAGGCCCGGCCAGGCTGCCGGATCATGCACCATATTGCGCACACGATCCGCGAGAAATGTCGACAAGGGAAACTTGCCGCCGGCGTAGTAGGGGATGGCCGGCGTCGCATCCGTCGTTCGGGCGGTGAGAACGTTTTCGTCGTCCATGCCCAGGAACCGCAATACTTCTCCAGCGAACAGGAACGTATCGCCAGGTGTGAGCGTTTCGATAAAGTACTCCTCGATCTCACCAAGCTTGCGCCCGGCGGTCATCACCCGCGCCTCGGACGCCCCCTTACCTCTGAAGTTCGCAAGACGAACCGTCAGCGTGTTGGCCTCGATGATCGTACCGATATTCATCCGGTGTTGCTGCCGGTCAGGCCCGGTGCGCGCGACCCAAAGGCCATCTGGACGCCGCACGATCCGCCGGAAACGATCATAGGAGCGCAGGGCATAGCCGCCGGTGGCCACAAAATCGACGAGGCGTTCCCAAAGCTGCCAGTCGATCCCCGCATAGGGCGCCGCGCGTTTGACTTCATCAAAGAGGTCATCCAGCCGGAACCCCTCGCCGCAGGCCCGGCCCATCACGTGTTGTGCGAGCACATCAAGGCCCCCGTCCCGCGGCGCATCGCTGTCTAGTTCACCGGCCTCCACCGCCGCTTCGGCAGCCCGGCATTCCAGAACTTCAAACCGGTTCGTGGGCACGAGCATCGCCTGGCTCACATCGTCCATGCGGTGATTGGCCCGGCCAATCCGCTGAATCAGACGCGCTGCGCCTTTGGGAGCCCCCATTTGAATAACGAGGTCCACGCCGCCCCAGTCGATGCCGAGGTCGAGGGTCGAGGTGCAGACGACCGCCCTTAGCTGCCCCGCTGCCATTGCTGCCTCGACCTTCCGGCGCTGCTCAACGGCAAGCGAGCCGTGGTGGAGCGCGATGGCCAAGCCATCTTCATTGGCGCGCCACAATTCCTGGAACATCAGTTCAGCCTGGGACCGCGTATTGACGAAGACGAGGGTCGTCGTCGCCGATTTGATTGCCTCATACACTTCAGGCACGGCAAAGCGGCCGGAATGCCCCGACCAGGGAATACGCTCCCGGCTGGTCAGAATGGAGACGTCCGCGGAGACGCCGGACCGGGCGCGCACGATCTCAACCTCTCCAGTGCCGACGGGTTTCACATCCAGCCACCGCGCAAGCCTTTGCGGATCTTCGACCGTCGCCGAGAGGCCGATAAAACGGCACTCAGGCGCCCAGGTCGCCAGCGTTGCGAGGCCTAAGCACAATAGATCGCCCCGCTTCTGCGGTGCGATGGCGTGGATCTCGTCGATGATCACCGTCTTCAAATCAGCAAAAAATGACGAGGCGTGCTCAGAGGCAATAAAGAGTGCGATCTGTTCTGGCGTGGTCAGCAACATGTCCGGCGGATTTGCTCGCTGACGCTGACGTTTTGAGGGCGGCGTGTCGCCGGTCCGGGTCTCAATCCGGATCGGTAAGCCCATCTCTCGAACGGGCCCCTGGAGGTTGCGCTCCACATCGGTGGCCAGCGCCTTCAAGGGCGACACGTATAGCGTGTGAAGTGCGGGACGGGGCGGCCGCCCGCGACGCTCAAGCTCGACAAGGCTCGCCATAAACCCGGCAAGGGTCTTACCGCCCCCGGTCGGAGCAATCAGAAGCGCGCTATTTCCGGAGAGGGCCGTCTCGGCCAGGTCCAATTGGTGCGCGCGCGGTGTCCAGCCACGATCTGCAAACCACGTGTTCAATCGCGGGGATAGGAGCTTGGTCGATCGGGTATCCGGCATCCCTGCCCTTTTATCTGTCACAGGTCACAAAGCGCTAGGGTCCTGGCGCGGCCGTCACCCCGCTTTGTTCTCGCCACTTACCGTAAATCTGAAAAAAATCCCGTTTCTTATATTCATGCTTGCAAAGTTTTGAATATGTAGAGATGTAAGAGTCTGAGGAAACGCAGATAAAGACCTGAAAATGCCGAGCCGGAACCTCGTCGCGAAAGAACTTGCCGAGCTTTTCAAAATCGTCGCGCATCCGGATCGGATCCGCCTCATTGAGGAGCTGCGCGCGAGCCAGAAGGACGTGAATTCTCTCGCCGATGCGCTCGACCTGCCCGCCTCGCGGGTGTCCCAACATTTGTCACTCATGCGGGCGCACCGCTTCGTCGAAGACGAGCGGGAAGGTCGCAAGCATATTTATAAATTGGTCCAGCCGGAGATTGCCGATTGGATTGTTGAAGGACTTGATTTCATTGAGGGGCGTATGCGCGGCCTGTCACCGCGGGATATCAAATCAGCACGGGCGCTTTGGACGGGCGGAGACCCGGCGTCTACACCCCCGACCACGGATGTGAACTCATGACGCCCGCGTCCCATGCCACCCTTTACCGCATTGGCTTAGCACCCATCTGCGATCACACCACAAAACTGTTTTGTTCCAATATGCGCCCTCATCAGAAGAGATCGCGACATCAGCCAGCGGGTCTGGCGACGAGAAAATATGGAGATAACGCGCGATGACGACTGAAACCCTTGGGGAAGAAAAACCGCCCCTACTCGATACGTCCAATGTCACCGGGGACATTTATGGCGGACTGACCGCCGGTATTGTGGCCCTGCCCCTGGCACTCGCCTTTGGCGCAGGCGTGTTTCCGCCGGGCGTTGAAGGCGGCGCCATTGCCGGCCTTTGGGGCGCGATCATTGTCGGCTTTTTCGCCGCCGCATTTGGCGGAACCGGCTCCCAGATCTCAGGCCCGACAGGACCGATGGTCGTTGTCTTTGCGGGGCTCCTGGCCTCGCTCATGGCAGCGATGGACCCAAGTTTGACCGTCGAACAACAGGTCGCCGCGGCGATCCCGCTTCTCTTCGCCGCTGTGGTTCTTGGGGGCATTATCCAGATCCTTTTTGGAGTCTTCCGGCTCGGAAACTACATCAAGCTTGTGCCCTATCCGGTGATTTCCGGCTTCATGAGCGGCATCGGTGTCATCATCATCCTCTTGCAGTTCTCCCGTCTCTTCGGGGGGGCGCCGGAGGGCGGCACGATCTTCCAAGCCATCGGCGCGATACCCGTCGCCCTATCGAACCCCAATCTCGGGGCCTTCGGTCTTGGTTTGCTCACCCTCGCCGTTGTCTTTTTCTGGCCGAAACAACTCGGGAAATTCGTGCCCGGCACGCTCGCTGCGCTGATCATCGGGACGCTCGTCGGTCTCGCGCTTCCGAATGTGCCTGAGCTCGGCGCCATTCCAAGCGGTATCCCAGAATTCGTCATGCCGCAGATCACCGGCAGTACGGCGCTGATCGTGCTCGAAGCCGCCTTCATTCTCGCCGTCCTTGGCGCCGTCGACAGCCTATTGACGTCGCTTGTCGCCGACAATGTCACGCGTACCCGCCACAACTCTGATCAGGAGCTGATTGGCCAGGGTATCGGGAATACGATCGCGGGCTTCTTCGGCGCACTTCCAGGTGCCGGCGCCACAATGCGGACGATGGTCAATATTCGAACGGGGGGCAAAACCAAGATCTCGGGCATGGTGCACGGCCTCACGCTCTTGGCCATCGTGCTGATCCTGTCACCGCTCGCGGCGCGCATTCCCCAAGCGGTGCTGGCCGGAATCCTCGTGAAAGTGGGCTATGACATCATCGACTTTGCCTATCTCCGCCGCGGCTTGAAGGGCCCCCGTTGGGACCTCTTCCTGATGCTCATGGTGCTCGGCTTAACGGTCTTTGTTGACCTGATCGTCGCGGTCGGCGTTGGCGTCTTCCTCGCTGCCCTTTACTTCGTGAAAAAGACGGCCGATGACCAGATCAAAGCGGCAAATGCAAACATGCCGGACAATGCAACAGAGGAAGAAGAAGCGCTTCTAATCCGTGCCGACGGGAAAGTCTTACTGTTTGACTTCGGCGGACCGTTGAGCTTCGGCGCAGCCGCTGACCTCGGACACCATGTGCGCCTGCGGGCGCGACGCGGAACGAACGCCATCGTTCTCGATTTCTCGCGAATGACGTTCATCGACGTTTCAGCGGCACGCGCTGTCGAGACGATTGCCTGCGATGCGAAGCAAGCCGGCAAAACGGTCTTTATCTCAGGCGTGAGCGCGACCGTGCGAGAAATGCTGTCCGGCTTGAATGCTGACCATTGCTTGCCGACTGACACCGAATATGGCGACCGACTGTCTGCCTTGAAAGCGGCGGTCGAATCTGTCGAAGCGGCAGGCCATAAGCCGACAAAAGCGGATGAGGATGATTCCGGCGCCGCTGACCTTGCGCCAGCGAAGTAGCACGAGGACGTCAACCGATAGATTGGAAAAGCCGGTCCGCGATGGACCGGCTTTTTCTTTGACATGATGGCGCACGCGGGCCCGCACGATCTCCGTTCATTGCAAGGTCAGATTGATCGCGGCAAAAAAGCAATTTCGTCCCGAACACAGTGAGCTCCCCATGCGTTTGTCCTTTCTTCTCACCGCCCTCCCACTTCTCGCTTCGGCCGCACAAGCCGACATCCCGGATCTGCTTCGCCAAGCAATTGAGCGATCTGACGACGGACCAATCTACCCGTTTGACATCGAGCGGACCGCGACCTTCGAAGGTGAGGATGACGAGGATGGAGAAACCGAACGCACAGGCTACGCCCGCGTCGACCTCGCCGCCCCGGAGCTCAAACAGATCACGCCGGCGCACCTAATCGATCCTAATAAACCGGGCAGCTCATTTCGTGCCTTGGGCGGCATCGAGACAGCTCTTGAAGACGGAATATGGTGCACTCGTTTTGGCGATAATTTACCGCCCGACGAAGACGATTATGAAATTATCGCCGAAGATGATCTGTCGATCACGTTTGAATTCACGCCGGAAGCGAGCGGCGATGCCGACGGTCCCGAAAAGAAGATCGCGAAAAACACCCGCGCGAAGGTCACTGTTTCCAAGGACGATCCGGCCGTACTTCGATTTTCCAGCGCTCTTAGACGGACCGTTCGGCTCTTCGTGGTCGCGCAGCTCAAAAAGATAGATGTCGACGCCACATGCGCGCGGGCGCCGGATGGCCGGACCTATG
>JBCAWP010000117.1:0-7886 GCA_038534535.1 Pseudomonadota bacterium | reverse complement strand
TGTTCGCTTGTCAGGTACGCGAGGTCTTATTAATGATAAACAGTAAGACTGATGGAGGAGGCAATCATGAAATCTTATTTGATGGCGGGTGCAGGTGTACTCGTTCTATCGGCCTGTGTGGCCAATGAGCCAGTAGCTGATGTTGCGTCGAGCGCCGTCACGGCTGCGGATACCACGCCGGTTGAGGCGGCGAGCGTTGAGACACCGGCGGTCACGCCGCTGGCGTCATTCGATCTGATCAACCGGACAGCGATCTTTGGCAATCCCGAGCGCACGCAGGGCCGTATCAGCCCGGATGGCAGCCATGTCAGCTGGCTGGCGCCTTTAGACGGGGTTCTCAATATCTTTGTCGCGCCGGCGGGTGATCCAACGGCCGCCCGCGCCATCACGGCGGACGATGGGCGCGGCATCAACCAGCATTTCTGGGCCCCAAACTCTAGCTTCGTTTATTATGTGCAAGATCAGGGCGGGGATGAGAATTTCCACGTTTACGCTGTGAATGCAGAGACCGGCGAAGTGCGCGATTTGACTCCGTTTGAGGATGGTGTTCGTGCGACCATTGAAGGCGTGTCCAACGAGAAACCTGACCACATTCTGGTTGGCGCGAATGAGCGCAATCCCCAGCTTATGGATCTCTACCTGGTCGACGTGAATACAGGAGAGCGAACACTTGTGCAGGAAAACCCAGGCTATGCGGCCTGGATGGTCGACAACACGCTGACACCCCGTTTTGGTGTTGTTCAAACGCCAGATGGCGGGGCTAATATGGTCGATTTCGAGGGCAATGTCCTCTTTTCGATCCCGGCTGAAGATTTCCTGACAACGAACGCCTTCGGTTTTAATGCTGATAATTCGGCGATGTACGGCGTTGATAGCCGCGGCCGCGATAAGGCAGCGATGGTGGAGATCAGTACCGAGACCGGCGACGCCACAGTGATCGCACAGAGTGACAAGGCCGATATCAACAATGCGATCCTGCATCCGACCACCTATGAGCCCCTGGCATATGCTTCGGAGTATCAGCGCTCGGAGTGGACAGCGCTTAATGACGAGACGGCGGCGGACCTTGCCTTCCTAGACGGCAAATTGGACGGCGATTTCCAGATCCTTGCCGTCACAGACGACATGTCCAAGGCGGTCGTCTATTCTGATGCTGCCGATGCCCCGGGCGTTTACCACGTCTACGACCGGACCGCTGGCACGCTGAGCGAAATGTTTGCAACGCGTCCCGACCTGGACGGTGCGCCGTTGCAGCCGATGCAGTCGCTTGAAATTCAATCGCGCGACGGGCTGTCGCTCGTTTCCTATTTGACGCTGCCGCCGGGCGCCGATGCCGACGGCGATGGACGCCCTGAAGAGCCCCTGCCTATGGTGCTTGCCGTCCATGGCGGCCCATGGGCACGGGACTCCTATGGCTACAATTCATGGCACCAATGGATGGCTAATCGCGGCTATGCCGTACTGTCTGTGAACTATCGCGGTTCTACCGGCCTTGGCAAAAACTTCGTCAACGCGGCCGTGAAGGAATTCTCGGGCAAGATGCATGACGATTTGATCGATGCTGTCGATTGGGCCGTGGCCGAAGGTGTTGCGGACGAGGAGAAGGTGGCGATCGCCGGCGGCTCCTATGGCGGTTATGCCACGCTCATTGGGGTGTCCTTCACGCCGGATAAGTTCGCGTGCGGTGTCGACATTGTCGGCCCGTCGAGCCTCGTGACCCTCGTGGAGAGCTTTCCGGAATACTGGGCGCCCTTCCTAGAGGGCACCTGGTTCAAATATGTGGGCAATCCCGCCAATGAGGATGATCGCGTGGATATGTTAGCGCGGTCAGCGATCAGCCGCGTCAACGATATCTCTGTGCCGCTCCTGATTGGGCAGGGCGAGAATGATCCGCGGGTCACTAAGTTGGAATCAGACCAACTTGTAGCCGCTATGGCGGAACGTGATCTGGCCGTGACCTATGTGAACTTTCCGGATGAAGGCCACGGTTTTGTACGGCCGGAAAATCGCCTCGCGTTCTACGCGGTGATGGAAGGCTTCCTCGCCGAATGTCTTGGTGGCCGGGCCGAGCCCATCAACAATGCTTTTGATGGGTCCAGCATACAAGTGCTGCATGGGGCTGACTATGTCGGCGGCCTAGCTGAGGCTGCTGCAACTCTTGATTTGGCCGACGAGGAATAGTCAGCCAGTTGTCCAATCGCTTTTCACCCGGAGACATGTCTCCGGGTGAGGCCCTTTCTGGGCGCATTCATATCTTTCGGTATGCGTGTAGCATTTTGCCCCGAGTTCTCCCTACGGAAGAACTGATAGCTTCGGGAGGCGATCTTTGCCTCTCGATAGATGGCTGACATCCAAACAATCGCGACATCCAGTGGAACCGGAAGGCGTAACCGATCGGTTCAGACGGCCCGTTTCGACAGATATTCTGATTAAAGTCATTTCTCGCAATTGATTTTCATTTGCAAGTGTATAGAACCGGCTCTCGCACATCTGTGAGGGAACAACACATGCAATATCTGACGTCCAAGCTGATGGGCGCGACAGCCCTTTCTTTGTTGCTGTCAAGCGCCGCGGCGTTGGCTCAAACCATTGGAGAGGACGCAGAGCCGGAAACGACGCTCGAGACGATCGAGGTGAGGGGGCAATATCTCTACACCGATGAAGTGAATGCGTTGAGAAGTCCGACGCCGATCATCGATGTGCCGCAATCATTATCGATCACCACGGCCGAGCAGATACTCGTGCAGGGCTTCGACAGCATTAGCGATATTGTTCTGTACACGCCAGGCCTTACCCAATCCCAAGGCGAGGGGCACAGAGATGCCGTCGTGTTTCGGGGTGTTCGGTCTACGGCGGACTTCTTCATTGATGGCGTGCGGGATGACGTTCAATATTATCGGTCTTTGTATAATCTTGAACAGGTCGAGGTCCTTCGCGGGCCGAATGCGCTTTTCTTCGGTCGGGGTGGTACCGGCGGGGTTATCAATCGGGTGACGAAGAAGGGATCGCTTGACGAGGACTTCGTGGGATACAAAGCAAGCGTTGATACGTTCGGTGCATTCGACTTCGCCATCGATGTCAACGAGGTACTCACTGAGCGGGCTGCCTTTCGGGTAAACGCCTATTTTGAGCGCCTCAATAATCATCGGGATTTCTTCGATGGTGAGCGCTTCGGCGTTAACCCGACCTTGTTTTACGAAGTGTCGCCATCCACTTCGCTGAACCTCTCCTATGAATATGTGAACAATGAGCGCTTCGTTGATCGCGGGATTCCATCCCTCAACGGAGAGCCGGCTTTCGACCTCGTCGATATTACATTTTCGGATGCTGAGTTCGCCACATCGACCTTGGAGGCCCACATTGTCCGCGGGACCGTGGAACATCAGTTCTCAGATAATATCAAAGGCAATGTCAGTCTGAGCTATAATACCTTCGACAAGCTCTACGCCAACATCTTTGCGAGTGATGACTTTGTCGCGAATACGACCGACCCGAACATTCTCGGGACTGTGGAACTCGATGGTTATCTAGATACAACGGATCGTGACAGTATTGTTTTGTCGACGAATTTGATTGGCGAATTTGCGACAGGAAGCATCATCCATAATGTCGTCTTGGGCGGTGAATTCATTGACACGGATAATGACAATAACCGTTTCAACGCCTTTTTTAGTACCCAAGCGGCCGCGCGCGCAGAAGAAATCGACCTATTTGGGGACTCCGATATCCGGACAGACCAGGCGATTTTCAATGTTTTCGCCGGTGATTCACGCGATGCGATTGATCTGAACTTCGGAAATGGCGCCGTGGCGGGTGTCACATTCGACAGCGGCATTTCTATTGCCGAAGGCGCACCGGTGGTCGCATCTTTTGGGGATTTCAACGTCCCGAATGCTGATATCGCGAACTCTGCCATCTTGAACGATGACACGGAAGCGAACGTGACGGTCTTCTCGGTCTTTATTCAGGATGAAATCTCCCTCACGAACTGGCTCGATCTGGTCTTGGGTGTTCGGTATGATTCATTCGACATAACGGTGAATAATGTCGAGACGTTCATCAATACAGGCGTCGAAGACATTCTGTCCCGGCGCGATGATAATATTGCGCCACGCGTCGGTATTGTCCTGAAACCGCGAGAGAACATCTCCCTTTACGGAAGTTTCAGCGAGACCTTCCTGCCACGTAGCGGCGAACAGTTTTCCGATATTAATCCACCCGATGATGCACTTGATCCAAATACGTCGACGAATCTCGAGGTGGGCTTGAAGTGGGACTTTCTGGACAGTTTGAGCTTTACGTTTGCCGCGTTCGACATCGAAAATTCATCCCCGCAGGAAAACGATGATGATCCCGGTACGCTCGATGTGATTGACTCCGAAGTTCGCGGCATTGAGGCTCAGCTACAGGGATATCTGACCGATCAGTGGTTCTTTTCAGCGGGCTACAGCTTCCTTGAGGGCAATCAGGTCGATGTTGTGACGGTCGATGGTGTTGAGACCGTGCAGGACGCCGTCGACGCCAACGGCAATGTCCTCCGGCTACGGGAGCTTCCAGAGCACACGTTTAGTCTTTGGACGACCTATGATGTGACGCCGAGGTTCGGCGCTGGGTTCGGATTGACGTTTCAAGACGAGAGCTTTGCGGGTTTCAGCAATGAAGTCACGCTGCCGAGCTTCACACGTCTTGATGCGACCGCGTACTACAAAGTGAACGAGAACCTACGCCTTCAGGTCAATGTCGAGAACTTGACCGATACGGAATATTTCCCCAATTCGCACACCGACAATAATATCACCGTCGGCGCGCCGCTGAATGCTAGGTTCACGATCAGCGGAAGGTTCTAAGCCGCAGCTCAAGACAGTTTCGGGCCGGTTTCATCCTATTGGATTAGGCCGGCCTTCACTCGTTTAGAGGACCAGTGTCCATCAAGTTGCGACTGGTCGAGTTTTGTGACCGTCGCGATCGATTGCGGGGATTAGACACCGGTCCCGATTAATGCCCCCGGTGCTATGACGGTTACAACATCATCTGAGCGATGGATAAGCTGACGTTTGTTGAGCTTGGCGATCGCTCGCGATGTGGCTTCGCGCGTGGCATGGATGCGATCGCCAAGGTCAGAGACTTTAGGCATCTGTGTGATCCGATAGACTTCCGAATCATCCGGGTCGACCGTGCCAATACGGACGAGTTCCGCGTGGAGGCGCGCCTCCACGGGCATAGAGACAAGCTCCACGACTTGCGCCGACGTGTCCGCAAGACGTGTTGCGAGAAGCCGGCAAAGCGACACCGCAAGTTCGCCATGCGTCGAGAGGGCTTCAAGGTAAGCCGGCCCTTCTATGCTGAGGACCGTCGAGGCCGTTACTGCGATGACACTTGAGCTTCGGTTTCGGTTCGCAAGGGACGAGATTTCACCAATCAAGTGGCCCTTTGGTGCGTCTGCGAGCCAGATTTCGTGCCCGTTCTCCGAGTATCTGACGACCTTGAACTCGCCCTCCAGGACTAGATAGATATTTTGGTTCTGCTCACCTTGCTCAATGAGTCCTACGCCAGCCTCGACGGTAAACTTGTTGCTGGCATCGGCCAAGGCAGCAATGCCCGGATGATCAACGGGGACATCACAGAACCCGGCCCAAGCCGTTCGTGCAATCGGTTGAGAAGATGTCATGGCGCATCCTTCGCAGTCTCTCTGCGTGCCGAAATTATCGTTGGCCGCAGATGGAATCGGGTCGATAGCAATGAAATACAAGAAAATTCGACGGGTGTGATCGGCGTCACGGTATTATCGGGCATTGTCGCCTATGCCTATCAACGAAGGCAGTATGACGGTGTTTCGCCGTCATATAGTGGATTTTCTGTTGCTATGGCGCTGAACACGTGTCGTGGCGCGGGTCGGCGGTTTGAGTGTTTTTTGGGCGACCGGTGCCCGATAACGCTAGGTTTGTTTGTTTGTTCGACCAAGGGCGGGGGGACGCCCGGGGCTGGGCGGGGCGAGAATGCCCCGCCCGACACTCTCACCCACACTGTCCAATTCATTTCTAAGGCGTGCCGATAGGATGGTCGCACCTGATCTTTCGGCATAGGCATAGGCTATTCGAAGGCAGTACTCCGCATGAGACGCTTTCCCAATGTCCCGAAGCACGTTGGCGCGCTTGCGCCAGATCTCAGACACTTTCTGCCGCTGGCCGAGGCGCGCGCTCATCCGGCATGCTGCGTCGAGTTGGCGAAGAGCCTCCAGGGATTGCCCCGCTCGGTGCAGGTCCATGGCATAGACGCTTTGATAATAGGGACGATTAAGGCCGATACCTGCGGCGTCATTGTGCTTGATCAAAGTCGCCAGCGAGAGGTCCCCGTCCGCCGGTTGCCCGCGGTGCGAGGCGAGTACGGATAGCCAGGTCCGTCCGTTGAGCGACCAAAAGGCGGATCCTTGCTTATCTGCGATTTCGAGTCCCAAGCGCAATCTCTCCTCGGCGGCGTCAAAATCGGTTTCGCCGCTCACCATGGCGCTTGCCGTAAAGATGTAGGCCCATGGCTCCTGGAGTGTCGCGCCCACCGTCTTGATATGTTCAAGCGCGAGTTCAAACGCGCGAAGTGCAGCCTCGTCATCTCCGCGGAACGTATACACATTCGCGTCTGCTGTGAGCGCCCCCACGAGTGGATCATTACCCGTCGATAGAAACATCTGACCATGGAGGTCTGTATCGTAGATCGCTTTCAGCCGATCGCTTGCGGCAAGACTTTTCTCCGACCGCCCAGAGTAGAGATAAAAAGCGGTTTCATTGGTGAGACAAAGGATCGATTGATGACTGTCGGCCGGGTCGGCCATATCTCGCATGTTAGACAAGACGCGCTGGCCTGCGCGTAGGTTTCCAGACATCACGCGGTGGGCAAACACATTATAAAGCGCCTGGATACGTTCGGTCTGGTGACCCGACTCATCCGCGACCGCTTTCTCAAGAGATCTGTAACTCGCGACAGTATCTTCGTGGGTAAAGCCGAGCCGCTGTACCCGCGCCGCAGCGAGGCACATATAGGCGGTCAGGAGCGGGCTTTTGTCGTCAGGGGTCTCGGCCCCAATCGCATCAACCGCATGTTCGAGATAGTATTGGGCGCGGTCATAAACACTGCGCTTGAGATAGCTGATGCCGGCGGAAAGACAGCTTGCGCCCATCCGTGATGTATCTTTTGATGCAATATAATGATCGGCCGCAATCTCTGGATAATCTTCAGCGCGGCGGGGGTCGTTTTTGATGAGATTATCGGCAAATATTTTATGGAGTGATTGGCGATCTGCCAGCGGCATCATATTGTAGGCTGCTTCTTGGAGCAGAATGTGAGTGAATTGCCAGTTGCCTGACATTTCCTCGAAGATCCCGCTCTCGCGCAAACTACTGACCTGAGTGAGGTCTACCTGATTGTCGCCCGTGATGTATCGCAGATCGTTGAGCGAAAATTCGCGACCTATGATCGATGCTTTAAGGGCTAAATGTCGTTCTTGGCCAAGCCGATTTAAAGTCGACTGAAACGTCGCTTCAATCGTTGGCGGCAAGGTCGATGTCCGTTGATGATCGTTCTGGCTCACAAAGCCGACCAAAGACTTCAGGAACAGGGGGTTGCCTTCGCTTAAATCGATAATCCTCTGGCGGTTCTGTCGATCGAGATCGGGTAGTTCCGCCAGATCCAACATCTTAGACGCCGCGTCGTCACTCAAGGGTGTCAGGTCAATGACATCTATGCCGCGCGTATTTGCAGCTTCGATGACGGCCTGATCGGGGCGCGTACTGACGATAATTTGAGCGGTTCTAGGGGCCGAGCCGTCGACCAGCAAAGTGGTCAAAATTCGACTCTCGTGATCAGCCCATTGGAAATCATCAAACGTCAGGAGC
>JBCAWP010000116.1:0-7957 GCA_038534535.1 Pseudomonadota bacterium | reverse complement strand
CCGGTCGGCCCATTCAACATCATTTACGAACCGAATGGCGCCGCCGCCGTCCCGCGCAACGATCTCAACGCCGCCGAGCACGCGCGGCGCATCTGGCTGGCGCACAACGAGAACGGCATCAACCGGCAGGCGCGACGTCGCCTGAACAGGCCCGATCCGATAGAGCGCACCTGGCGCGTCTGGTTCAGGCAAAAACGAGACACACGCCGACAGGGAGAGTGCCGCGGCGGCTAAGACTAGGCTGCGGATCATCTGCGGCCCCCTTCATAGGGTTTCGGATCACCGGTAACGACGATCTGCGGGTTCTGTTCCAGGTCGCGGACGACGCCGTCCAGCCTCTGAATGAGGATCCGCATTTCCTGGCCTGCCAAGCGCACCTCTTCGAGAGCCTGGCGACCGGGGCCATCGATGGCGTCGTCGGCGTGGCCTATGGCGGCTTCGGTCCGCGCCATCAGAGACCTGGCATCGTCAATGGCGCCGCGGGTCTCAGTGAGGATGGCGTCGGCATCGTCGGTCAGCGAGAGAAGGGTTTGATCTGCGTCACGCACCAATTGGCGGGTCGCTGTGCTCGCGTCTGCAAAGGCGTCGCTCGCCTTGCGGATACTTTCAAGCGTCGCGCTGAGTTCAGAGCTCAGGGCGTCATTCTCGGCCAGCGTCCCGGAGAAGGTGTCGAGGTTTTCAAGCGTATGGGAGAAGGCGGCGACATTCTCATCGGAAAGGACAGCGCCGACCCGGTCGAACCCCTCATTCGTCCGTTCCAGAATCTGGGCGCCGCTTGCGAAGAGCTCGGCAAGCGGGTTCATTTCAGATCGGATAACCGGGATTGATTCGCCAGCTCCACGCTCCAAGAGCGGTGCTCCTTCCGAGCCCGCCCGGATTTGAACAAAGGTTAGACCCGTGATCCCGGCAAAGTCGATGACGGCCACGGAATCGGTGCGCACGGGCGTCGTGCTGTTAATCCGAATACGGGTGCGCACGAGGCTGTCATCATTGCGATCAATTGCGACGCGGGTCACCTCCCCGACATTGATTCCGTTGAAGCGCACGGCCGCGCCACTTTCCAGGGTGACGGGACCGGTAAAAACGATCTCATAGGTGTCGAACTCCTGGTTGAACTGGGACTGGCCGAACCAAAGGACGAAACTGGCGAAGGCCACGACGCTCGCAAGCACCAGAGCGCCAATCAATGCGAAATTTGCCTGGGTCTCCATTAGGCAAGTCCTTCCTGGTAGCCGGCCATGGCGGCGCGTCCCCTGGGGCCTGAGAAATAGTCTTGGATCCAGGGATGGTCGTTGCGGCGTAACTCATCGATCGTCCCCACGGCGAGCACGCGCTTGTCGCCGAGAACCGCGATCCGGTCGCAGGTCGCGGCGAGCGTATCGAGGTCGTGGGTCACAAGGAAAACTGTGAGGCCCATGGCCTGCTGCAGGTCACGGACAAGTTGGTCAAAGCGGCCGGCGGTGATCGGGTCAAGGCCTGCCGTGGGCTCGTCGAGGAAGAGGAGCGATGGGTCTAGCGCCAGGGCCCTTGCGAGGGCGGCGCGCTTGCGCATACCGCCGGACAGATCCGACGGAAACTTATCGCCTGCCGAACTCTCAAGACCCGCCATACGGAGTTTCATATCGGCCAGTTCGCGGCGCAATTGGTGCGGCATGCGCACATGTTCTTTCAGCGGCACCATGACGTTTTCGAGGACCGTGAGATTAGAGAACAGCGCACCGTCCTGGAACATGACGCCCCATTGCTGTTCAACCCGGCGGCGCTCAGCGGCGGACACATGGCTGAGGTCTTCCCCGAAAACTTCGATTGTCCCGGCCTGGGGAGGACGCAGTCCAACGATCGCGCGCAGCAAGACAGATTTTCCGCATCCAGACGGGCCAATGACGCCTAGGATTTCGCCCTGGTGGAGGTCGAGGTCGAGGTGGTCGTGCACCACATGGGTGCCGAACTGATTCACGATCCCGCGCACGCGCACGGCGGGCACGGCAACGGCGCCGCTTACGGGCCGGGATATGAGGCTCATATCCGTCATATGCCGAGCTGCATGTAGAACATGGCGAAAACCGCATCGATAACAATGATCGAGAATAGCGCCTGGACGACTGAATTGGTCGTGGATTCTCCGAGCGATTGAACGGAGCCGCCAACTCTCAATCCCTGACGGCAACCGATGAGCGCCACCACGAGGGCGAAGAATGGCGCTTTCGACATCCCGACCCAGAAATTATCGATTGGAACGGTGTCCAGGAGCCGGTTGAGGAACATGGACGGGCCGATATCAAGCGCGAGCCAGCAGACGATTAGGCCGCCAAACAAACCGGCGAGGGTCGCCAGGAATGTGAGGATCGGCGTCATCAGCAACATCGCGATGACGCGCGGCGCCACAAGCACTTCCATAGGGTCGAGGCCGAGCGTGCGCATCGCATCGACTTCTTGGCGCATACGCATGGCGCCAATCTGTGCTGTAAACGCGCTGTTCGTTCGTCCGGCCAGAATGATCGCTGTGATCACGACTCCGAACTCGCGCAGTACCGAATAGCCGACGAGTTCGACCGTAAAAATGCGCGCGCCGAAGGCATCGAGTGTCGTGGCGCCAATAAACGCAATCACGGTGCCGACGAAGAAGGACAGGAACATGACGATTGGAATGGCGTCGAGGCCGGCCTGTTCCATTACGGAGACGGTGGACGTGCCTCTCAGGCGTTGCGGCTGCCACATCAAGCGCAAGCAAACGAGGAGCGTCTCGCCGACAAAGGCGAGCGTCGCAACACCCTCCGAGAGGCCGTGGACAACCGTTTCGCCGACACGCGACAGCCAGGCTTGAAAACCAGCCGACGGGCCAAGTTCGACCGGGCACTCGTCGCGGGATTGGCGCACGCGTTCAAGAAGCCGGTCCGCACTTTGGTGTTCACCGACCAATTCGACGACCGACTTATCGGAACAATCGGCTTGCACGGTTCGATCAAGCACATAGGCCCCGGCGGTATCGATCTCCCCAAGCCCTGAAACGTCCAGCAATGGCGGTGATCCGTTCGTGGGCACGCTGCGCAAGCGCGCATCGATCGTTCCGACCGTATGCACCGTCCAGTCGCCCGTGGGGGCGATAATCAGCCGGCCCTCTTCCTGGCGGACGGCGAAGTCTATCGCAGAACCTGTTGTCATCACGGCCTTTTCTAGTCCGCTACCGCTAGCACCATATGCTTATTACCGGTCTACCATAAAGCTTCAAACTTTCGGTATTCCGGTTATAAGCCGCCGAATGAAGCTGACCGTGACCCCCCACTATGCCCCCTTGAAACAGGCCTTCGCGATCTCGCGCGGCGCGAAAACCGAAGCGGTCACCGTCCGCGTCACCCTGGAGGAGGACAACGCTATCGGCCGGGGGGAAAGCGTCCCCTATTCACGTTACAACGAAACGGTCGAAGGTGTTTTGAAGGCCATCGAGCGCCATCGGTCAGACATCGAAGCGGGGATCGATCGAGAGGTCCTCCAGACGCTGATGCCGGCTGGCGCGGCGCGGTGTGCGGTCGACTGCGCCCTGTGGGACTTGGAGGCAAAACAAACCGGCAAGCCCGCCTGGCAATTGGCAGGCTTGCCCGAGCCGAGGTCGATGGAAACAGCTGTCACGGTGAGCCTTGATACACCCGACGCCATGGCCGAGGCGGCAATATCGACGCCAAGCCGCTTGTTAAAGCTCAAGCTCGGCAATGGCGAGGATCTGGAGCGGCTAAAGGCCGTCCACCACGCCCGGCCAGACGCGCGGCTAATTGTAGATGGCAATGAAGGCTTGGATCCGGAAAGCTTCCGGCGGCTCGCGGAGCACGGGGCCACCCTAGGCGTTGTTCTCATCGAACAGCCCTTCCCGGCAGACGCTGATGATAAGCTTCTGCGCTATTGCGGCCCGGTCTCTGTCTGCGCCGACGAAAGTGCGCACACATCGGCGGATATTGAGCGCTTGTCGCGCACCTATGACGCGGTCAACATCAAAATCGACAAAGCAGGTGGCCTGACTGAGGCAATGGCGATGGCCCGCGAAGCGCGCCGAGCCGGCATGGGTATCATGGTCGGGTGCATGGTCGCCGGCTCCCTCTCGATGGCCCCGGCGCTATTGCTGGCGGGCCTCGCCGACGCCGCAGATCTCGACGGACCGCTTTGGCTCGCCGAAGACATTGAGAACGGTCTGACCTATGAGGACGGGCGGGTCAGTCCGCCCGAGCGCGCACTGTGGGGTTAGCCTTCTTGGGCTTTCAGTTTTTGAAGCGTTCGTTCACGGGCGTCTGCAAAATCCGGCGGACTTGGCATGCGTGCCTCTGCCCCTTCCGCCAGATATTGCCAGATCCGGGCATTTAGCGCTTTTGACGCCTCATCGCTCTGGGTTTCAATCTCGGTCTGAAGCGTGATCAGCTGTCGCGTCAGCCGATCATGGACGGGCACGAGATCCGAGATCTTCATACTGCGTGCCCGCGTATCGCCCGGATCGCGCCCCGCATCGATCAGCAGCGTTCGCATGTCCGAGATGTCCTGCAACAGTCGGTCGACGAGGCCATCAAAGGCTTCCGCGCTCATAACTGACAGGAGGCCGACCATGGTGATGTGACCAGCGGTGTAGTGCCCTTCAAAATGTGGGGCGACCTCGACGACCATTTTACGGCCGACCCGGTCGAGAATCATGGGGATGTCGCTCATGGGATGCTCCGTCTAGGCCCGGTACTTGGCGGAAAGCCGCGCCGACAAAATGCGTTCATGGGCGGCGTGGGTGAACCAGCCAGACCAAGCAAGCACCGGATCGTCATTTGTGCCATCAGCAAACACTTTTGCCGACGAAATCCAAATACCGATCGCCTTCAATGAGGCAAAAATCGACCACCACTCATAGGCCGCGAAATCGAACTTGCAGCCGGAGGCCAGCTCCCATTCTGCAATCGCTTCTGGCCAAGCGAGCAGTCCGGCTGCGCGGGCCATATCCCCGCCGGACCACAAAGGATCGCACGCCCAGGCAAAATCTTCATAGGGGTCCCCGAAATGGGCCATTTCCCAGTCGAGGATGGCGGTAATCTTGCCGGCGCCATCGTGAAGGAAATTGCCGACGCGATAATCGCCATGAACGATGGACAAGCGCTGGGCCGGAGGCGGCGGATTTCGCCGCAAATGGCGGATGGCCGCTTCGGCGATCGGCTCAGGCCGGCGCGCATTCGTGCGGATTTCGTTTTCCCAATAATCAAGCTCGCGCGACCAACAGGCGTCCAGGGCGGGGCGATCCAGAACCTCCGCCAGAGGCGAGCCGTCGGGCGCAACCTTCGCAATCGTGCCGATCTGCCGAAACACTTGCCGGCCGATGGACTCGCGAAATGGGTCAAACACGTCCAACTGGAATGGATTGGCCGGCTCGCCCCCATCGATCCGCGTCATGACAAATGAGGGTGCGCCGAGCCCAGCACCCGTCTCGTCGAGGAAAAGTGCCGTCGGCACGGGAAGCCCCGTTTCTGTCATTGAGCGGAGCGCAGCAAACTCGACCTTGCGGTCCGTATCGATGAGGCTTGCAGATGGGTCCCGGCGCAGAATGAGGCCTGTCTCAACCGGGCGTCCGTCTTCTTTATAGGACACGTCGATTGAATACGTCTCTCTGGACGCTCCGCCATGGATACGGGTTAGGCTTTTGACCTGAACGTCGCTCGCCGCCTCAATCACCTCGGTCAGATAGTCCTCAAAACGGCGCGCAAGGGAGGGATCTGACACAGCCGCGCTCATGGTGCACCGTCCATAATGGACTTGAAGGCGCTTGGATCATGTTTACCCACAAAGAGCTGTTCGAATGTGCCGATGCCCTCATGGACCGCCCCTTGAGCGTCTGTGAACACGGCCTTTGAAATCGCTTGAATGTGTAAATTATGCGGGTCAGCCCACGGCAAATCGGCGGGCACGAAGTCTTCGCGCTCCCAGCTCGGCTCTTCAGTAATGAAGGCACCATGGGGCCATTTCGGGTGGCGATAGCCGACACCTTTCATTTGAAAAGTATGGAGCGGCGTGACCTCGACTGTCATGTCGCGGTTCTGGCGGTCCGTCATGTGAACCATGGCCGACTTGGCGCGCCGTGTTCCGGAGACATAGGACAAGTCTGCATGGCACCGTGCCATATGGCTATGACCGGCTTCATCCGCGCCGTCTTCGACAATGACCGCCCTTGTGTTCCACGGATGACCAAACTCATCATCATTGACGTGGAAGAAAACGGATCGGTCGGCAAAACTTAAGGGTGTCCAGATCCAATAGAATTGCGGGACCTGGAAGGGCAGTACGGGCTGGGTGTCCGCGGCACCGATGGGCCGAACGCCCCAGCTACGATCCCGTGTCCCCATGAACCGGTCCGGCGTTACATGGATATCTTTACCGTCGAGGCCAATATGGCCGGACCAGCGGCCATTCTGGGTCATCCGTGTACAGTCGATGACCATCCGTGTGCCCTGGCGCCAAGTGAACCGGGGCTCCTCGATCGGAGCGGCTCGGCCGTCGAACCGCAAATCGAAAGAGAGGCCTTCAGTTTCCGAAAGGGATAGGCGGAGTGTCCTCAGCGGGCGCTCGACCTCGATGGCATAGGGACCAACGCGCGTGTCCATACGCTCCATGTTCAGAGATCGAGAGAAAAAGATACAGGACTGTTTGCCGTCTTTCAGGACTGAAAAAGCGCCGTCGATAATGTTGAGATGTGGATAAACCCCGAGAGCAGCGGCGAAGAAGATCTCACCATCGTCGCTATAGCCATTGAAGAAGTATCGGTCGTAGAAGTTCCGGTCCGTACCGGCCAGGGCTATGGGCTCGGCGGTCTGGTGGATCGGATAGTCGTCGCCTTCAGTGATCATGGGTCCTCCCTGCCGCCCGCTTCGGTACCGACATCTGCCGGCCAGGTCGAGGGCTTTCCTATTGTGCGCAGCGCAGGGTATGACATTCATCTGGTGACGCAAGCGAGGTCCATGCTGTGATCCTTCCCGCAATTGCTGCAGGTCTCGGCGGGCTTGCCGTCGCGCTTGGCGCCTTTGGCGCACATGCCCTGAAAGGATCGCTGAGCCCGGACGCGCAGGGCTGGTGGGAGACGGCGACCCTCTATGCACTTGTGCACGCTGCGGCGGCGTTTGCCCTCGGCTTACAAGATCGCGCAGGCGTGTCGGCCTATGCAGGCTGGGCGATGTGTTTGGGAGTGGTTGTCTTTTCGGGCTCGCTCTATGCGATGGCCCTCGGCGCGCCGCGCTGGTTTGGGGCAATTACCCCTTTGGGCGGTCTTTCTTTTTTACTCGGATGGGCACTGGCCGCAGTTTACGCGCTGCGCCAATCAGGGTGAGACCGATCACGATAATCACGAGACCGGGTTCCGCGATTCGCCGGCATAGCTGTCAGCCAGGCGGTCGGCGATGTCTCGCGCCCGGTCGATTTCTGCGTCGAACTCAGCAAAGGCCGATGCGGTCAATGCTGGCGCCAGCAGACCGGTCTGCCCGGCAGCTTCATGGAAGCTGCGGCGACACTTTTGTGCATTCACCAACGCGCGCTCAAACGCCATCAGATCGGTCCGGCTCGCCCCGGCGTCTGCGGATGTGTCTAGCAGGAGGTCTGCAATATCAGTGACCGTATCAAGGGCATCGCTGGCGTCCATGGCGTCGCTCGCGAGCGACCGCATGACTTCATCGCCCGACCGAACACCGACGCCAATCAGCTCGGCATAACGGTCTTGATCAGAGACTGTTTGTTCCGTGCGCCCCTCGACGAGGACCCGCGCCAGATCGAACAGGCTACCTTGGTCGGAAATCCACCCGCGGGTTGCAGCCGTTTCGGCAAATTCGGCAGACGCGGTTCGAAGTGCAGATTGTTCGGCTGTCGGTTCCACGATAGCGACGGTATCGCCAGGAACCATTGTGACTGTAGCACACCCGCCGGTTGCTGCCGCAATCATAGAGACACTCAAGATACG
>JBCAWP010000115.1:0-7960 GCA_038534535.1 Pseudomonadota bacterium | reverse complement strand
TCTTGTCGAGCGACCCAAACGCCTGGGGTTCACTTTACGGGAAAAGGGCAACTCGCGGCGTGCCCTGGGACAATTAGCTGGAGTGATATGACCTCAGCCGGGGGACTCGCCTTGTTCTACGACACCAATACGCGCTCTGTCCGAACGCAAACCGGCGCGCGTTGTGGCCACCGACCGTGGGCGCCGTGTTCTAGTGATACCGGCGGATAAGTGCGACGAGTTGGCCTTGGACGCGCACGCGGTCAGGTCCGAAAATCCGCGTCTCATAGGCTGGATTAGCCGCTTCAAGCGCAATTGAATTACCCTTCTTGCGGATCTTTTTAAGCGTTGCCTCTTTCTCATCAACAAGCGCCACAACGATGTCGCCATTATTTGCGCTATCGGTCCGTTTTAGGATCACGACATCATCCTCGAAGATGCCGGCATCAATCATTGAGTCGCCACGCACTTCGAGGGCGAAATACTCCGCACCAGATGGTAAATCGATGGGTGCATTCACGCGGTTGGTCTCTTCCTGAATGGCCTCGATCGGTACACCTGCCGCGATCCGCCCGAGCACCGGGATCGATGTGTCCGTGGACGATCTTGTGGGGGCTGGCCGTCCGTCGACAAGGCTTGGCCGGAACTGCTGGCGTCCCCGCGGCGGGGCGGATGCCGTCGCTGTCTCTGGCAATTTCAGAACTTCGAGGGCTCGGGCCCGGTGGGCAAGGCGCCGGATGAAACCCCGTTCTTCCAAGGCTGTAATCAGCCGGTGGATCCCCGACTTCGAGGCGAGGTTCAGAGCGTCTTTCATCTCATCAAAGGAAGGAGAGACGCCCGTTTCACGGATCCGTTCATGGATGTAAAGTAGAAGCTCTTTTTGCTTTTTGGTCAGCATAACAAGCGGTTCCTATAAGAATCACGTTTGTCATTTGTTCTACAAGTGTTCAGGTGTCAGGTCAACGCGCCCAGCCCGCATTGACGAGACTTTTAACCGCCAGGGTGCGATCCGAAGACAACATCAAGCTTTCGCCGATTAGAAAACATCGCGCTCCGGATCCATGGAGCCGGGTGATGTCCGCCGGGGTTTTCACGCCGCTTTCTGATACCAAGAGGCGGCCTTGGGGCAGGGCGCCGGCCAGTGACTCCGTCACGGAAAGATCCGTGACCATGCGCGTCAGGTCCCGATTGTTGATTCCGATCAGCGCGGATGAGAGGCGAAGGGCGCGCTCTAGCTCCGTCTGGTCGTGAACCTCCACGAGGACATCCATGCCCAGCCCGTGGGCGCAGGCTTCCAAATCTGCGGCGAGGGCGTCCTCCACCGCGGCCATGATGACCAGGATCGCATCTGCGCCGCTCGCCCGCGCTTCGATCACCTGTATGGGGTCGATCATAAAGTCCTTGCGCAGGATGGGCAGTGAGACAGCCTCCCGGATCGCCGTGAGGTCTTCAAGGCTGCCGCCAAAGCTCGGTCCGTCGGTGAGGATGGAGAGGCAAGAGGCCCCACCCGTCTGATATTCCAGAGCAATCTCAATGGGATCAGCTCCGGGCAGAATTTCCCCGGCCGACGGGCTCTTGCGCTTCAGTTCGCAGATCAGGCCATTCATTCGCGCCGCGTTCGCGGCCTCCAGCGCGCTTATAAAGCCCCGCGGGGCCGCAGCGGCCTTTGCCGCCTGCATCAGGTCCGCCTCAGAACGGGCTTGCTTCAAAGCGGCCACTTCATTGACTTTGTAATCAAGTATGGCGGTCAGGGCATTGCTCATGGAACGTCCCTGCCATGGGACAGCGCTGAGAGCCGATCAAGTGCGCGGGCCGCGCGCCCGCTATCGATGGCTTCACCGGCAAGTAGTGTCCCCGCGACAAGGCTTTCAGCTTCACCCAGGACATACAGACCCGCCCCGGCATTCGCCATCACGATGTCCCGGAACGGTCCGGGCCGTCCTTCGAGCAAGTCCCGGATCGCCTGGGCGTTTTCTTCAGCGGGCCCGCCGGCCAGTGCCGATAGCGGGCTTGGCTTCAGACCCATCATGGCCGGCGTCAAAGTGTACTCATTGATTTCACCATGGCCGATTTCGGCCACCAGGGTCTCTCCGGAGACGGAGACTTCGTCGATCCCGTCGACGCCATGAACCACGAGCGCATGGTCCGTTCCGAGGGCGCGCAACGCTTCGGCCATCGGGCGCACCCAATGGCTGGCATAAACGCCCAGCACCTGGCGCCGGGCCCCGGCGGGGTTTGTCAGTGGCCCGAGGAGATTGAAGATCGTCCGGATGCCCAGTTGTGCGCGGATCGGCGCCACATGGCGCATCGCCGTGTGGTGGGTGCGCGCATACATGAATCCAACACCGGCGCCGTCGAGGCAAGCCAGAAACGTCTGGTCATCGATATCGAGATTGACGCCAAGGGCTTCTAACACATCTGCCGATCCCGTCTTCGGCGGGACAGACCGGTTGCCGTGCTTCGCCACATGTCCGCCCGCGCCGGCAATGACAATCGCGGCGGCCGTCGATGTATTCAACGAGCGCCAGGTCAGGCCGCCCGTGCCGCACGTATCGAGTAGGGGGCCTTCGACGCGGTGGCGCCGGCCTGCGGCCCGCATTGCGCGCGCGCCGGCAATCAATTCCGAGGCGGTTTCGCCGCGTACGGCGAGCCCCATTAAAAGCGCCCCGATCTCTTCAGGCGCTGCCCCGCCGGCGAGGATCGTTTCGAAGGCGGCTTCCAGCGTCACCGGGTCCAGTTCTTCGCCGCGGGCGACCGCTTTGATGGCAAGGCTGATGGCACTGTCGCTCATGGGGACACGCTCCCCAGAAAATTCCGCAACAGCGCATGGCCGTGCTGGGTGAGAATGCTTTCCGGATGGAATTGCAGGCCGAAGACCGGCCGGGTGCTGTGGTGCATGGCCATGACCTCGCCATCATCTGTCCAGGCGTTTGCGACAAGGCCATCGGGGAGGCTTTGCTCCGGCACGGCGAGAGAATGGTACCGAACCACTGAAAAGCGTTCTGGCAGTCCGTTAAAGAGGGAGCCGCCGCCATGGCGAATGTCAGAGCGCTTCCCATGGCGGATTTCCTTTGCCGTGATGACATCTCCGCCAAGCGCTTGCCCGATGGACTGGTGACCGAGGCAGACGCCAAGGATCGGCAATTCGTCCGGAGCGGTCTTGATCAGATCCATACAGATCCCGGCTTCATTCGGGGTGCAGGGGCCGGGCGAGAGCACGACCCCGTCTGGGCGCGTCGCAAGCGCATCCTCAGCCGATAGATCGTCATTGCGGATGACACGCGTGTTTGCGCCGCAGTCGCGCAGGAAATGGACGAGGTTCCATGTGAAGCTGTCATAGTTGTCGATGATCAGAATATCGGGCGCGGTCACTGGTCAAACTCATATGTTGCGGCAAGGGCGGCCGCGCGCTTGAGGGCGTTGGCTTTGTGAACCGTCTCATCGAATTCGTATTGTGGATCGGAATCGAGCACGACCCCGCCGCCGGCCTGAATGTGTAACTTGCCGTCTTTCAAAACAGCGGTGCGCAGCGCGATACAGGTGTCCATGTCGCCATTCCAGCCGAAATAGCCGATCGCGCCGCCATAAACGCCGCGGCGGGAGACTTCGAGTTCGTCAATGATCTGCATGGCGCGGATTTTCGGCGCACCTGAAACGGTGCCGGCCGGAAAGCCTGCGAAGAGGGCATCCACAGCGTCGAGCCCGTCGCGAAGGTCTCCTTCGACATGGCTGACAATATGCATCACATGGGAATAGCGCTCGATGACGAAACTTTCAGTCACTTCAACGGATCCATAGGCCGCGACCCGGCCCACATCATTGCGCCCAAGGTCGAGGAGCATCAGATGTTCAGCCATCTCCTTTTCGTCGGCGAGCAGGCTGTCGGCGCGGCGCGCATCCTCGGCGGGGTCACCAGACCGGGGGCGGGTTCCGGCAATTGGGCGAATAGCAACTCTTCCGTCTCTTAAGCGGACGAGAATCTCAGGGCTGGAGCCGACAAGCACCAAATCGCCAAGCGCCATGTGGAACATGAAAGCTGAAGGGTTCAACCGGCGGAGCGCCCGATAGAGGCTGATCGGGCGGCGATCAAAGTCTGCCGTGAAGCGTTGGCTCGGGACAACTTGAAAGATATCTCCAGCGCGGATGTAGGTCCGCGCGGTCTCGACCATCTCGAAGTATTGGTCCTGCGAGGTATTGGAGGTGAATGCCAACTCGTCCGCACTCTGGTCAACGGGGCTAAGGGGCGCCGGCGATTGGAGACGCGCTTCAAGTTCGTCCAAGAGGGCGTTGGTCTCATCGGCGTTCCCGTCGAAGACCCGTCCGACGAATAAAAGCTCCTGGTAGAGATGGTCAAAGATCAGAACTGCGCCTGGAATGACGAGGAGGGCTTCTGGCACATTCAGATCGTCGCGGGTCATAATGCTGACGGGTTCAAAATACTGGATGGCGTCATAGCCGATATAGCCAAAGGCGCCGCTCGCCATGGGTGGGAGATCCGCCATGTCAGAGGAGGCTCTGGCGCGCGCAACGAAGCTTTTGAGGGCTGAAATCGGGTCTTCCGTGAGCGGGGTAACAGATGCGAAATCCGCTGTATCAGAGGTTTCCGCGGTACCGTTGCGAATGCGGAACCAGGTGGCCGGTGCCAGACCGATAAAGGAATAGCGCCCCAGCCGCTCACCGCCGTGAATCGATTCAAACAGAAAGTGGCCGGGCACATCGGCGCCAAGTTTGAGCAGGGCGGCAACCGGTGTTTCGAGGTCGCCCGTTCGCCGGCGGACGATGAGGCGGTCTGCCATTACTGGTCTTCCAGGAGACGCGTCCTATAGGCCGCATAGGCTGCGTCGTCCGTCACGAGTTCAATCTCTTCGCGGAGCTGCTGTTCGAAGGCGAAAAGGATATCATTACTGAGCTGGGTCGAGATCTGACTTCTAGACACGGGCGCGAGCAGGTCCAGCTGCGCCGCGTCCGGACGTTCGATGGCGCCCACCTGAACGATGTAAACCTCGTCTGCCGCATCGCCTCGGACGACCAGGACGTCGCCTTCCGCGCCGTTGAAGACGGCTTGCGCGATTTGGATCGGAACCGACTGGTCCGGCACCGTACGGCGCAGCGGCGTCGTCGTCTCGGATACGGCGGCACCATAGCTTTCGGCCTCATCGTCAAGCGACGCGGCGGCCGTCTCGATCCGCTCTTTGACAGCGTCCGCAGCCAATTGCAGCGCTTCTTGTTCCGCATTGGCCTGATAGGCCGTTAAGACACGGTCCCGAATGTCCTCAAGTGCGGGTGTCCGGGCCGGCACAATCTGGTCCACAGACACGACATAGATCGACTGGTCGCCGTCAAAGCGGTCGCCGACCGTGCCCTCCGGCAATTCGAAAGCCTGCGCCAGGCCATCGGCCGCACTCAGGAGCGCACGGATCGTGACCCCATCTTCAGAGACGCCGCGGCGATCGACGGGAAGGAAGCTGACGACCGGCGCGCCAAACTCGGCGCCCATCTCCGCCAAGGTCAGTCCGCGCCCAATCAGATCATCCATCTGGTTGAAGGCGTCGTAGAACTTGGCCTCAGCTTGCTCGGCGGCGATCTCCTCGGTGATTTCATCGCGGACATCGTCGAGCGGCTTCGGCTCTCCGGGCTCGATGGCCGTCACCCGCCCGAGAATATAGCCGCCGGCGACTTCGAACGGACCCGACACAGCTCCGATGCCGGCTGTTTCAGAAAAGAGGTCTTCGCGGAATTCCTCGATCGCGATGTCGCGCTCGACGGCTGTCTTGGTTTCCACGAACACCGGATTGGTCGTCGCGATGTCTGCGCCCACCGACAGCGCGCCGAAGGCATTTCGGGCGGCCTCTTCCGTGGCATATCGGGCTTCTTCAAACGTTCTCTGTTCCGGTGTGGCGAGGCGGCGTGTCTTCGTCGCCTCATAAACCGCTTCAATCTCTTCTTCGCTCACCTCAGCCTGGTGCAAGAAGTCCCGGGCCGTCACGGAAAGCAGGCTCAGGGCGCGGCGTTCCGGCTGCGCAAAGGCGCTTTCAAACTCACTGAAAAAGGCTTGCAGGTCTTCATCCGTCGGGGCGTCCGGTTCCTCAAGCGCGTCTCTTGAGAGCGCAAACCAAGAGGCCGTCCGCGTCTCTGCTTGCAAAATCGCCAGCGGACGGGCGAGGGCCGTCGGCGCAACAATCGCCGCCTCAACGCCTTCGCGGACATTGGTGATCGTCAGATCGTCGGCGAGGTCATCCTCAAATTGGGACTGGGCGAATTGGTTCTGCGCCAGAACACGGCGATAGGTTTCCAGGTCAAACTCGCCGGTCACGGCATTCTGGAAGGCCTCAATCTCGCGAACCGTATCGGTTACGGCTTTAGCGCTCGCGTCCGCTCCAATCTCGCGCGCAAAGCCAAGACTTGTGAGCCGCGCCGCTTCTCGGCCGAAGACTTCATCGAGAATACCTGCCTGCACGGCTTGCTGGCGGGTGATCGCATTGCCGGTTTGCTCGCGCCGTAGACGGTTCAGCTCATCTTCGAAACGTCGGTTCACGTCATTGATGTCGAGCCCGCGTTCGCCGGCCCGAATGACATTTGATCCGACACCGCCTGTAAAGATGTCTTCAATGCCCCAGACCGCCATACCGAGGATGATAATGCCAAGGAGAAACCCACCGACGAACTTATTGGCGAGGAGGCTGCGAAAAAATTCCATGACCGTGTGCCGCTTTGCCTTGCTTGTAACTTTAGAGAACGCTTGCTACGCGGGGCCGTTCGGATAGGCAAGTTAAGAGGCGAGCGCGTGCGCACTCTGATCGCAGGAAACTGGAAGATGAACGGGCTGCGCAGTGCGCTGGCCGAGATCGACGCTATCATCGCTGGGCTTGGCGATGTGCCAGAGGGGGTAGGCACACTGATCTGTCCGCCCGCAACCTTGATCGCAGCTGCGGCCGAGCGTGCGGCTGATACGGCGCTCGGTATCGGCGCGCAAGACTGCCACACAAACCGCGACGGGGCGCATACCGGTGACCTGTCTGCCGAAATGTTAAAGGATGCCGGCGCCACCCATGTCATCCTCGGCCATTCAGAACGCCGCAGCGACCATGGCGAACTCAGCGAGCTTGTAAAACACAAAGTCATGGCAACCCTGGACACGGGGCTTGTGCCGATTGTTTGCGTGGGAGAAAGCCGGGCAGACCGCGAGAATGACTTGACCGATAAGGTTGTGCTTGGCCAGCTCGACGCGTCGCTCCCGCGGGAGGCGGCCGGCCGCGATATCGTCATCGCCTACGAACCTGTTTGGGCGATCGGAACCGGGCTGACCCCGACGACGGACCAGATTGCGGCTGTCCATGCTGCGATCCGCGAGGCGCTACGCGCCCGCTATCAAGCGCAGGCCGATACAACGGCAATTCTCTATGGCGGGTCGATGAAGCCCGCAAATGCTGCCGAAATTCTGTCCGTCGATCACGTGGACGGCGGTCTTGTCGGCGGGGCCAGCTTGAAAGCGGCGGACTTCCTCGCCATTTGCGCGGCGGCGGTGTAGAAAGTCTTACATTAAGGCTTGGCCACCGGGCGCATTCAGCCTATGCCCCCGCGTTTGAGTGTCTTGAGAGCTTTGCGCCATGCAAAATGTCATTCTTGTTGTTCATATCCTCGCATGCATCGTCATGATTGCGGTCGTGCTGCTGCAGAAATCTGAGGGCGGCGCCCTGGGGATTGGCGGCGGTGGTGGCGGTCTCATGACGAGCCGCGGGGCTGCTGGGGCCCTGGTACGAACGACAATGATTGTTGGCGGCGTGTTCTTTATAACAAGCTTGGGTTTGACCAATCTTGCTAATCGACAAGCAGACGAGACAAGTTCTCGCGTTGAAGAGACAATCGCGGCGGAAGAAAACGAGACTGCCGTAGACACAGATCCTTTGAGCCCAACGACGCCCTTATTGCCCACCCCATCCGCGGACCCGATTGACCCACTCGCAACCACGCCGCTCGAGAC
>JBCAWP010000114.1:0-8043 GCA_038534535.1 Pseudomonadota bacterium | reverse complement strand
CTCTTCTGCAGAAAGGTTGAGCTGCTGGCGAACCTGCTTCTCGATAATCGCCGCCTTGATGGAAGCGTCCATCCACTGCTCTTCCGGAATGAAGGCGGTGTCTCGCTTTCGGTTACGGCCAAATATTTTTAACATCACCACTCCCTCGCATCACCATAATATCTTTGAAAACTGATGGACCATCGTCACGCGTTGCGACGCAGATTAATCGCGATCAGACGGTCCAACTCTTCGGCATAATCATGCACGGCTGCGCTCGTAGCGCGCTGCCAAACCTCCGCCACATCACGCGTTGACCGACACGCCGCATAGGCGTTCAACATCGCAATATCTTTCCGAAGTCTGGTCGACATAAACCGGGTGAGTTCGCTGTTCACCTCGAACCAGTTCTTGATCGCCTCCCGGCCTGCAGCGCCTCCCCAACGGCTATCCTCGATAGAAGACGCTGTGTCGGACACGCTCTTTTCTGGCTTGTCTTTGTGTTTTCTGGGTCCAGTCGCTGGCCCATCAGTCGTATTCACCATCCCTGTCCACCTCGCCAGATCGGCTACTACTCTACTGTTGTGTTTTTATCACGCGCCAGGCGCTTATCCTTTTTGAGGCAGATTTAACTCAGTGGCAAATGTCTCTTACGTAATCCTGTCGTTTTTTCAAAATTTTGGAGAATTTTGCGTTGCCTAAATAGTTAATGCTCGCATTTCAACCACGGTCAACCAAGCAGCGCGTGCCGCCTAGACAGGGTTTGGAAATTGGGTTTCAGTCCACCTGTCCCCAATCCGCGTTTTCGGAGTTCTCCTTGGCCCAAGCCTCCCTGAAGCGCCCGCCCGTGGTGCGTGCGATCAATGTCATTGGTAAAGCCATGTCAGGTGCAAACCTCGCTTTGCCACGGTTCACACCCGAAGGAATCCGCAAGGCTGCGGAGCGACAAACAGGCTACAGCGATTATGGATCAGACTCCTATTTGGCAGGCCTGACCGTCCTTTGCAGCGCTCTGGAAACGGAATCTGAACTCAACCAAATGGGCCGGTTTGTGCTGCACCGACAGCTGGTCGCGGCACTGGCTGGGCGGTTGACTGTTGTGGCCTGGGAGAAAGCCAATCCGAAGCTGGCGAACGCCCCGATCGCGCAACCGACATTTGTGATCGGCCTGCCTCGCACAGGTACAACAATTCTATATGAAACGCTCGCCGCCGACCCGGCCGTACGCGCACCACTAACCTGGGAATGCCGCGACTTCGCGCTGGCCCATGAAATCGATCCCGACGATAAAGACGATCCGCGCCTGAAGCGTCTTGCTCGCCAGATGGAACAGGTTGATCGGCTAATGCCGGGCTTCACAGCGATCCATAAGTTTGGGCCGCACATCCCAACAGAGTGCATCGGCCTTTTCCTCCTCGACATGTCGAGCGAGCAGTTCGGTGCCATGGCATGGATGCCGTCTTATCGCGAGTTCATGCTGAACAGCGACTATGAGACGACCTATCAGTGGCACAAGCGTGGCCTCCGCTATCTCCAGGCGACCCAGCCGGACAAGGCCTGGATGCTGAAATCGCCGCTCCATTCTGGCTATCTGCCGGCATTGCTGAAAACGTATCCGGACGCCACGATTGTCCAGACACACCGTAAACCGATCCAAGTCATCGCATCGGTTGCCAATCTCTACCGTGTCTCGCGCGGTGGTTGGTCAGATGCTGTCGTGGACGTCAAAGCGCGCGCGCTTGCCGATGCCGCTTACTATGCAGAACT
This sequence comes from Pseudomonadota bacterium, assembly GCA_038534535.1. Taxonomy (GTDB): domain Bacteria; phylum Pseudomonadota; class Alphaproteobacteria; order Caulobacterales; family Hyphomonadaceae; genus CALLCD01. Next base: position 6,297 of record JBCAWP010000114.1, on the reverse strand, counting down.
GATCCGCCGAGCGACGGCGTTCCGAACGTCTCCCGAAGGTCAGACGCAGAGGATCTACGACGTCGCGTTCGAGAAGTTCCTGGGCGATCCGATGGCCGTCATTGAGGACCTGCACACCTTCTTCGAAAAGCCACTCACCGAAACCGCACACGCCGCAATGGTCGACTATTTAGAAAACCGCCCGCGCGACAAATATGGAAAGCATGTCTATTCTGCGGAAGACTTCGGCTTCTCGGAAGACACGACTCAAGCGCTGTTTTCTGATTACCTCGAGACATTCCGCACCTATCTCTAGCCCGCTGCGGCGGTTTACCCCTCTGCCCTTGGAGCCTGTGCTTTGAAGATCGACCCAACTGCCGCATCGAAATCCGCGACCCCGCTTGTCATCGATAATGATGGCGGCGCACGGGATGCTTGGACAGCGCTCCTGACCGCGATGCAAGAAACCGTTTCGCGGGTTTACTCTGAAGAGATGGGGCTTGCCGAAATTGACCGCGCCGAAGGCATGCGGATGTTAGCGCAAACGTTTTCGCTCGCCGCGGAGCTCTTCATTGAGAAAGGCGATCCGGCAGAGCCGGCCTTTACGAATTGGATGGCCTCCGGACGGAAGGTCCTCGGCGACAATCCTGATGCCCGATACGATTCCGCGGCAGTCTCGCCGGATTACGCCTATGAAGTCACTGGACGGCTCTCAGACTGTGCCGCGCAGACCTTCACAGTCTACGGCCGCGGCGAGCTTGGTTGGAACAATGTCGCCGGCGAATTGATCCCGGCGGACATGGAGATCGCGCCCGACGGGTCCTTCTCCCTCATCCTGTCGCGCGAGCGTCCAGCTCATGCCAAAAATTGGATCGAGCTGAATGAGTCCGCGCACATGTTCCTCGTGCGCCAGTTCTTTAATGATGTGCCGATCGACAAACGCCCCCGTGATTTCGAGATCCGGCGGCTAGACGCTCCCGATGCACCTGAGTTCCTAACTGAAGCAGCGATCGCGGACCGGACCGAGGCCGCTGCGAAGTTCTTTCAGATCGCCGTCGATGCCACATTTGGATTGGCCGTCATGCGGCGTGATCCGTCCAACTCCATGGAGCCGCCTCGCATATTTGATCCTGCGATCGTCGGAATTTATTATCCGTCTGTATACAATGTCTATTTTGGCGGCTGGTTTGACCTTGAGGATGATGAAGCTCTTATTTTTGAGGGAGATACCTTAAAAGGCGCCTATGCAATTGTGCATGTCATGAATGGCTGGCTTCAATCGATAGAAGGCCCTGGCGGCAATCAAAGACTAAACAAGTCAAGCCTTGTCACAAAGCCGGATGGTTCGTGGACTGCCGTTGTCGCGCACAAAGATCCGGGCGTACCAAATTGGCTAAACCCCCATGGGCACAGGCAAGGGCACTTCACACTCCGCATTGTCCACCCGGATGGCGAAGGCACGGCAAGGCCCCGTGCGCGCAAGGTTAAACTGTCCGAGGTCGCTGACTTGCTGTCACAGTGACAGGTTGTTTAGCGAACACCGCCGCCACTAAAATGTTTCGGCTCGCGTCTGCACATTCGAGCAACACGCGAATAAAATAGCGGTGAGTTTCTGCGTTCTGACCTTGCGGAATTTTTAATTAGACCGACATCATAAACTAAGAGGCTGCGGTCGGTGTCCACCACGCATGGCCTCCTCAACGAGGCGGTAACGCGCACGCAAGATCGTGACAATGCCGCAATTGGCACACTTTTTCAGGCCATGCTCACGGACACGATCGAAGGAAAGGGCAATAGGGAATGTTCAACTTGATCGACTAAGGCGGTTTACATATGAGCGGCGGCAATCTGGACGTATTTGATCTCTTCACAGAGACCTACAGTCGGACAAAGCAAGAAGCGATGTCCTTACGAGACTACCTCTTAGCAGCGCGCGACGATCCCATGTTGTACGCAACACCTGCCGAAAGACTTGTCGAGGCGATTGGCGAACCGGAGCTCATAGACACATCGAAAGATCAACGTCTGAGCCGTATTTTCTCAAACCGAACTATTCGCCAATACAAGGCCTTTGAGGGCTTCTACGGCATGGAAGACACGATTGAGCGGATCGTGTCCTACTTCCGCCATGCAGCCCAGGGCCTCGAGGAAAAACGCCAAGTTCTCTATCTTCTGGGTCCCGTTGGCGGGGGCAAATCCTCCCTCGCTGAGCGCCTAAAGGACTTGATGGAAACGCATCCAATCTATGTCCTGCGGGCTGGAAAGGAGCTATCGCCCGTCTTCGAAAGTCCGCTTGGTCTCTTCCAGACCGAAGACCTAAAGAACCTACTCGATGAGAAATACGGCATTGAACATCGGCGCCTGACGGGCATGATGAGCCCGTGGGCCGTAAAGCGCCTCGATGAGTTCGGCGGCGATATCTCGAAGTTCGATGTGGTTCGGCTCTATCCGTCAAAACTCCGCCAGATTGCGGTTGCCAAGACCGAACCCGGCGACGAACACAATCAGGACATTTCAGCACTCGTCGGTAAAGTCGATATCCGCAAGCTCGAACACTTCAGCCAGGACGATACGGACGCCTACTCCTACTCCGGTGGACTTTGCCGGGCCAATCAGGGACTTCTCGAATTCGTTGAGATGTTCAAAGCGCCGATCAAGGTTCTGCACCCCCTCCTCACAGCCACACAGGAAGGCAACTATGTAGGCACTGAGGCGCTCGGACCGATCCCCTTCCAAGGTATTATCCTTGCTCACTCCAATGAGAGCGAGTGGCAGCAATTCCGAAACAATAAGAACAATGAGGCCTTCCTCGACCGGATCAGCGTGATCAAGGTGCCCTACTGCCTGCGCGTCACAGAAGAGCGCCAGATCTACGAGAAACTTCTGGCGAGTTCAGAACTCGCTGACGCCCCATGTGCGCCAGAAACACTCGACCTGCTCGCCCGCTTCTCGGTCCTAACGCGGTTACGGGAACACGAAAACTCCAATCTCTATTCGAAATTGCGCGCCTATGATGGCGAACGCATGAAGGATACCGATCCGAAAGCGAAAACCCTTCAAGAGTATCGCGACGCCGCCGGCATCGACGAAGGTATGGACGGCATCTCGACGCGGTTTGCCTATAAGGTGCTATCGGCCACGTTCAATTTCGATACGAATGAGATCGCGGCGGATCCTGTTCACATGATGTACGTGCTCGAGAACGCGATCCGCCGGGAGCAGTATCCGGACGAGACGGAAAAGAACTATCTCGAATTCATCAAGTCCGAACTATCGGCGCGCTACGCCGACTTTATCGGCAAAGAGATCCAGAAAGCCTATCTCGAAAGCTATTCGGAGTATGGCCAGAACCTCTTCGATCGATACATCGCCTATGCCGACGCCTGGATCGAGGACCAAGACTATAAGGATCCCGAAACGGGCCAGCTCCTCGACCGCGGTACACTCGATGCGGAACTCTCCAAGATTGAGAAACCGGCGGGGATCGCAAACCCTAAGGACTTCCGGAACGAAGTGGTCAAGTTCGCCTTGCGGGCACGGGCCAATAATGAGGGGCAAAACCCGGCTTGGACTTCCTATGAAAAGCTGCGCAACGTCATCGAGAAACGGATGTTCAGCCAAGTCGAAGACCTGCTTCCCGTCATCTCATTCGACTCCAAAAAAGACTCCGACAGCGAGAAAAAACACGAAGACTTTGTCTCTCGCATGGAAGACCGTGGCTACACCCCGCGCCAGGTTCGCCGGCTCGTCGATTGGTACATGCGTGTCAACAAAGCGGGATAATGAACAAAGGATCGCGGCGCAGGTGCCCCCTCCGCCGCGACCCGCTCAAGGCCGTAGCGAACTTATATGAACTCATTCCACTTCATCGATCGGCGCCAGAACCCCAAAGGCAAATCGCTCGGCAATCGTCAGCGCTTTCTTCGCCGCGCGCGCCGGCAGATCAAGGATGCTGTCGACAAGGCTGTGCGTAACCGATCCTTGAAGCAGGTCGACGCCGGAGAAAACATTTCGATATCGTCCCGCTCAACGCGCGAACCCCGCTTTCGGCTTGACCCCGAAAGTGGTGAGCGCGAATGGGTGCATCCAGGCAACAAATCCTACACGGCCGGTGACCGCGTTCGTAAACCACGCGAGGGCGGCGGGCGCGGCGGAAAACAAGCCGGAGATTCAGGAGATGGTGAGGACTCGTTCCAGTTCACACTGACCCAGGATGAATTCCTCGATATCTTCTTTGAAGACTTAGAGCTCCCAAACCTCGTCAAGCAGACGCTGAAGGAAATCCAATCGGTCGCGTACAAGCGCGCCGGCATAACGGTGGCCGGGTCGCCGACCAATCTCAATCTCGTGCGAACGATGCGCAATGCCCATGGCCGCCGCTTGGCGCTCGGCCGACCGTCGAACAAGGACATGAATGAGATCAAGGAGCGCCTGTTCGAATTGGAGCGGATCTCTGAGCCTAGCGAGGACGAGATTGCCGAGAAGAAGGCGCTCCTCGTTCGGCTTGACGAGATGGAGGCGCGGCGCCGTTGGGCCCCTTTCATTGATCCGCTAGATGTCCGTTACAATACCTTTCGGCCAGAGCCCGTCCCGACCGCGGCGGCCGTTATGTTTTGTTTGATGGATGTCTCCGGCTCAATGGGCGAGCGCGAGAAAGATCTCGCAAAACGCTTCTACATGCTGCTCTATCTCTTCCTCCAGCGCCGTTACGACAAGGTGGAGGTGGTTTTCATTCGCCATACCCACCATGCCGAAGAGGTCGATGAGGAGACGTTCTTCTACTCTCGCGAGTCCGGGGGGACGGTGGTGTCAACGGCGCTCGAGAAAATGCTCGAGGTCCAAAACGACCGCTATGCCGCCGCTGATTGGAACATCTATGTGGCGCAAGCTTCGGATGGTTACACTCAGCCGGGTGACGCTGAGCGCTGTGTTGAACTCCTCGGCGAAACCATCATGCCGATTGTGCAATACTACGCCTATATCGAGATCCTCGATGAGCGTGAGCTTGAAGTCTTCGCGAACGCAGATTCCGGCGCAGAGCTTTGGCGCGCCTATCGCAAGTTTGCCCCCGCTTTCGCGCACTTTGCCCAAACCCGGATCGCCCGGCGGCAGGACATCTTCCCTGTCTTCCGGGAACTCTTCGAAAGCGGCCGACAGGATGTTTCCGCATGAGCCTCGACACCCTCGATACCACCCTCCTCTATGATGACGCCGAGTGGTCGTTTGACCGGCTGAAGCGCGCCTATGACGCTATGGAAGTCATCGCGCTCGAAGACTTGGGGCTCGACATCTATCCGAACCAAATCGAAGTCATCGGCTCCGAACAAATGCTGGATGCTTATTCAAGCCTCGGCATGCCGCTGATGTATCAGCATTGGTCCTTCGGCAAACACTTCGCCCGCGACCAGATGATGTACCAGAAAGGATATCAAGGGCTCGCCTACGAGATCGTCATCAACTCCTCGCCTTGCATCGCCTATCTGATGGAAGAAAACACCATGACTATGCAAACGCTGGTCATGGCCCATGCTTGCTTCGGGCATAACCACTTCTTCAAGAACAATAATCTCTTCCAGCAATGGACCGACGCCGAGGGGATTTTGTCCTACCTAGACTTCGCCAAGAAATACATCGCTCGATGCGAAGAAGAGTATGGAATCGATGAAGTCGAGGCGATCCTCGACGCGGCACACGCGCTTATGGACCACGGCGTCTTTCGATACCAGCGACCGCCGCGTCTGTCAGACGCCGACAAGATGGCGCGCCTGGCACGACGTCTCGAGCATGAGCGCGAAACCTTCAATGACATCTGGCGGACCCTACCGAACACTGAAGAGCCGGATGAAGACGCAGAAGAGCGTCAGGCCGAGGTCCGTAACATCAAACTGCCGGAAGAGAACCTCCTCTACTTTATCGAGAAGGCATCGCCGATCCTCAGACCCTGGCAACGCGAGCTCGTCCGGATTGTGCGGAACATGGCACAGTACTTCTACCCCCAAAAACAAACCAAGGTCATGAATGAGGGCTGCGCCACCTTTGTGCACCACTACATCATGAACGCGCTCTACGACCGGGGGCAAATCACCGAAGGGGCGATGATCGAGTTTATGCACTCGCATTCCTCAGTGGTGTTCCAGCCCGAATTCGATGATCCGCGATATTCGGGAATCAATCCTTACGCGCTCGGTTTCGCGATCATGCAGGATATACGGAGAATGTGTGACGCGCCGACCGATGAAGACCGCGACTGGTTTCCTGACCTTGTCCGTTCCGGAGATTGGCGCGCAGCCTTGAAGGATGCTTGGGCCAACTTCCGTG
>JBCAWP010000113.1:0-8049 GCA_038534535.1 Pseudomonadota bacterium | reverse complement strand
GGTGCTCCGTGAACCGGAGCAACGCCTTGTGACCGTTCTCCTGGCGGCCGATATCCCAGCTCGACGGGTGGTCGGACTTCCGGTGAGAGGGGAGGCGCGGACCATTTCACCGGAACAGGCTGTCGAGGTTTATCTCGACGGAAAATGGACGCGGATCTCAGCGCGTACCGGCAGCCCCGTGGAAGACGAGGTGTTCGTGCCGCTGACCTATGGCGACGGGCCGCTGGTTTCTGCGACCGGCACTGTCGGGGAATCGGATATCGCCTTCACGGTTCGTAGCGTGATCAATAATCAGCTGGAGCGGGCGCTTTGGACCAGTCAGGCCGAGGCGCCATTCCTGAGCTGGACCTCGCTCTTTGCGCTACCATCGCATACGCAATTGGTGTTTCGGGCATTGTTCCTTGTGCCGCTTGGCGCTTTGGTCATTGCTTTTTTGAGGCAGATCATCGGCATTTCAACATTCGGGACATTTATGCCGGTCCTGATCGCGCTGTCGTTTCGAGAGATCGGGCTTTTGAATGGCCTGGTTCTATTTACAAGTCTCGTTGCGGCGGGCCTGCTCTTACGCGCCTATTTTTCCCGCTTGCATCTCTTGCTCGTGCCGCGCCTGACCGCGGTCCTCGCCATTGTCACAATGCTGATGGCACTGATTGCCCTGGTGGGGAACGCGGCCAATGTGCCTATCGGACTATCGATTGCTTTGTTCCCCCTTGTGATCCTGACGATGACGATCGAGCGTATGTCGATCATGTGGGAGGAGGTGGGGCCCCGCAAAGCCCTCATCCGCGGGGCGGGGAGCATCCTTTGCGCCGTCATCGCGTGGATGCTCATCTCGAACAAGCAGATCGAGCATTTATTGTTCGTCTTTCCCGAATTGCTTCTGGTGGTCGTGGCTCTATCGATCCTGCTCGGCAGTTATAATGGGTACAAGCTGTCTGAGTTTCTGCGTTTCAACATGTTCCGCCGCGTGGCGATTGATCCCCCGAAAGAACAAGTTTGATGTCAGATCGCGCCCTCGCTTGGCCTTGGCAGTTGCACAAGAACGGCATCTTGGGGATCAACCACCGCAATCGTGGCTTCGTCTTTCCTTATAACAATCGCCGAGACTATGAGCTCGTTGACGATAAGCTTGAGACCAAGGCGTTTGCCATCGAGGCCGGCGTCACGGTCCCAAAGCTGATCGCCACGGTCGAATACACCGGCCAGATCAAGTCGATCCAAACCATCCTCAAAGGCCAGCGCGATTTTGTCGTGAAGCCCGCCCGCGGGTCCGGGGGGGGCGGTATTCTTGTCGCCGACGGGGTGGATGAGAATGGCCTGCGCAAGGCGAGTGGCAAGCGCATGACGTGGGATGAGGTTCGGTTTCATTTCTCGAACATTCTGACAGGTATGTACTCCCTCGGTGGCGGAGACGGCCGGGACGTGGCGGTCGTCGAAGAACGTCTCTATCCCCATTCCATCTTTAAAACGCTCGCGTTTTCCGGTGTGCCAGATGTCCGAGTGATTGTGTTTCGCGGCATCCCCGTAATGGCCATGCTGCGGCTTCCGACATCGGAATCCGACGGGAAGGCCAATCTCCATACTGGCGGCGTCGGCGCAGGGATCGATCTCGCCACGGGCGTGACGGCCTATGCCGTCCAACACAATAAGCAGATCGAGAAGCATCCCGACTTTTTAACGCAGTTGACCGGGCTTCAACTGCCGCAATGGGATGATGCGCTCCGCCTGGCGACGGATATCGCGCGGGCGATACCCCTTGGATATGTTGGCGTTGATATCGTGATTGACGAACAGCGCGGACCGACCCTTCTGGAGTTGAATGCCCGGCCGGGGATTGCTGTACAGATTGCGAACCGCCGCGGACTTGAGAGGCCTCTGTTGCGGATCAAAAATATGGATGAGATTCCGGAGAGTACAGACGCACGCATTACGCTCGCATGCGACATCTGGCGCGAGGGCCGAAACCTGCTCGGGTAAAGCGGCGCTATTTGAGCGTTGCGAAGAAACCCTCATAGATTGCCGCCGCCTCCGTGCGGCCAATCCCAACCTCCACCACAACGCCGGCGTCTCTCAAACGGTCGAATCCGCCAGCTCCGTTCGGGTGAAGATCCTCATGGGCACAGACGAGCCTTGCGATTCCAGCCTCGAGCAAGCGTTCAGAACAGGATCGCCCCCCGGCGGATCTTTGCCGGCACGGTTCGAGGGTGACATAGGCCGTGCCGCCTTCAGCTTCCCCATCCTGCAAGGTTGAAAGCGCGGTTTCTTCGGCGTGGCGAGCGCCGCCATCGCCCGTCGCGGCTTCAGAGAGTTTCGTCCCGTCGGCGGCAATAATGACACATCCGACAGACGGGTTTTGACCGGTACGCCCTTGTTGGCTTTTCGCGAGCGCCAAGGCTCGCGCCATATGGACAGTGTCCGGGTCGCCAGTTTTAGGCATCACGGTAGATCGGGTAGCGCTGTGGCGCGGTCTTCATCAAGATATTTGGCCGATACGGGAACGAGACGATCGTCGAGTGCGATCATCAATGGATTTCCAGTCGGAATTTCGACCGCTGTAATGTCTTCTTCGGCGACGTTGAAAAGGTGTTTGACAAGTGCTCTTAGCGAGTTGCCATGCGCTGCGACGAGCAGGTTTTTGCCGCGCGTCAAATCAGGGGCGATCACCTCGTTCCAGTGTGGCAAGACACGCTCTAGGGTGAGTTTCAAACTCTCTGTCATCGGAACGTCGATGCCGGCGTAGCGGGCATCAATTGATGGATCGAAGTCTGCGCCCTTTTCGATCGGCGGCGGCGGTGTGTCATAGGACCGCCGCCAGACGTGAACCTGATCGTCACCGTGTTTCTCGGCCGTCTCGGCCTTGTTGAGGCCCGTCAAACCGCCGTAATGCCGCTCGTTTAAGCGCCAGTTTCTTTGGACAGGAAGCCAGCAACGGTTCATGGCATGAAGCGCGATCCAGAGTGTCCGGATGGCCCGGGTTTGGACACTGACATGGGCGGCGTGACATTCAGTACCAGAACTGGCAAGCAATTCACCGGCGCGCTTTGCTTCGCTTTCGCCGCGCTCTGTGAGGTCGACATCCCACCAGCCGGTGAACCGGTTCTCGAGGTTCCACTGGCTTTGGCCGTGGCGCAGTAAAGTCAGTATGGGCATTCTGAAGCTCTCAACGTGATAGGACGATCGACGGGTTTGTGCGCGACCCGTCGTCAATGATCAAGCAGGAGGTGTGCCGTTCAGCCTGGTTGATGGCATTCACGCATGACGAACAGTTCGCCGCTTCTAAGCTCTGCATAGCTCCGCTAAAGAGGGAGAGGCTGTGATAGAGAGGCGTAGAGGGCATTCTTGAGAGACTGGATGTTTTATCCACTGGCCGCCGTATTGGCAGCGGTGATGGTCTGGCTGGCTCTTCTTGAAGATGCGGGCGAACTGCCCTCGGGGTCCGTTAGCGGTGCGGATACTGATTACCGGGTCATTCGTGTCTATGGGCCTGATTTAAACCGGTTCCAGCCGACGCCTGCGCTCTCCAAGCAGTTGGTGCAAGATCGCGCGGGGCTCATCCTGCGGCTCCAGCCATCGGGTAACAATTTTCCCGATGCGCCAGAAGCGGGTCCGCATTTTCGCCTCGCCCCCGACCTGGCGACGGCCTTCGCTGGCCGGACTGTACGCGTGAATGTCCGCGCGCGCCGCACGGGAGACGATGGCGCCTCAGCGCTCGAAGTCAGCTATTCGCTCGGCCCCCAGGCTCGATCCCGCTGGCAACGCTTTGATTTATCGGAAAAATTCGCCAATTATCAGTTTGACTATGCGGTCCCGCAAACCGATGAGGATTTCGGAGTTGACTATGTTGGTATTCGCCCCGTCGTCGCGGCCGACGCTGGATCAATTGAGATTGAGAGCCTGACGCTCGTCAATCTGACTCTCTGGCGTTAGCCCGCCCGCTGGGGACTGTGGATCTCTTGGAGCGCGGTTTTGCGTGCTTCTGGTGTCATGTCTGCGAGGGGCAGGGCCGTCATCGCCTTTATACGTTTCTGAAGCGAGGCGTAGGTGTCTTCAAAGGCCGCACGCTGAAAGTTCATTTCTTCGACCGCCGCTGGGTCTGGCAGTCCCCAATGGACCTGAACGGGGTGGCCTGGCCACCACGGACAGGTCTCGCCCGCTGCGTTGTCACAGACGGTGATGATAATATCCATCGCCGGTGCGTCATCGCCTGAAAACTCGTCCCAGGATTTCGATCGGAACCCAGACACATCGTGTCCTTTCGCCATCAGGACAGCGAGTGCTGCGGGATGCGGTTCGCCTTTTGGCGTCGACCCAGCGGAAAAAGCTTGAAATCCTGGCTCGGCCGAAATCAGCGCTTCGCCGATGATCGACCTGGCTGAGTTGCCAGTGCACAAGATCAAAACGTTCATGGAGCCGGCCTATCGGGTCTGGGTGAGGGCGGCAAGCTTTTGATGGCCGATCTTGGGGAGGGCTTGCTTAATATCTCTAAAGCCGCTTGTCTGCGCCGCAAGGAGGAGACACACATGCGCGCATTTCTGATCGCAACGGCCGCCATCTGTATCACAGCCGGCCTGGCCACCGCCCAAGACGACGCCCCCGTGACGTCACAGACTGAGGAGACCTCAATCGTGAGTGAAGACCCTTATCTCTGGCTTGAGGAAGTTGAAGGCGAAGAGGCGCTCTCATGGGTCCGTGGCCAGAATGACCGGTCACTCAATGCGCTGACAGCCGATCCCCGATATGCCGGTCTGCAAGCGGCGGCTGAGGAAATTGTCACCTCCAATGATCGCATCCCCTACGGATCGGTCCGGAACGGCCAAGTCTATAATTTCTGGCAGGACGAGACGAATGTGCGCGGCCTTTGGCGTCGCACCTCGCTGGAGAGCTATAGCAGCGACACGCCGGACTGGGAGACCGTTCTCGACTTCGACGCACTGGCCACAGCTGAGGAGAAGAATTGGGTGTTCAAGGGAGCCAATTGCCTGGAACCCCTAGACGCGCCCGCACGCCATTGTCTCATTTCGCTTTCGGATGGCGGTAAGGATGCTGTTGTCGTCCGTGAGTTTGACCTGGAGACAAAGCAGTTTGTCAAAGACGGTTTCATCACGCCGGAGGCCAAGCAGGGGCTCGCCTGGGTCGATGCCGATACCGTGCTGATCGGCACCGACTGGGGCGGCGATGGCGCGACGCTGACCGAGTCCGGCTATCCATCGGTGGTCAAGCGCTGGCGACGCGGTAAGCCGCTGGCGGAGGCGACAACGATCGTCACCGGCGACAAGACCGATGTTGGCGTCTGGCCGATCACGCTGGAGCTTGAAGACGGCAGCGTCGTGCAAGGTGCCGTCGAAGCGGAAACCTTCTTCACGTCGACCTATCACGTTGTCGTCGATGGAGAGCCGCTCATTCTCCCGATCCCGCTTAAATCAACACCGCAGGATGTGTATGCCGGCCGGCTTATGGTCGCCCTACAGGAGGACTGGTCTCCAGCCGAAGGACAGAACTTCAAGTCCGGCGACCTCGTCTCCTTCGACATCAATGCCTTTCTTGCCGAGCTGACCCTGCCTGAGGTTGACCTCGTGTTCCGTCCATCGGCTCGGCAGAGCTTTGAAGGTGTATCCGTCGCAGGTGACACGGCGCTGATTTCAATCAACGATAATGTCGTTGGCAAAGTGCTGAAGTTGTCGAGATCCGACGCCGGCTGGGAGACGGCTCCCATCGAGCTTCCGGGGACGGGTCAGGCAGGACTGGCCTTTGCGGACCGTCGGTCGACGATGGCGTTCATCAATTATGAGGGCTTCCTCACGCCTGACACGCTGCTTGGCCTCGACACGTCGACGGGCACGGTGACGCCACTGAAATCGGTCCCGGCGAAGTTCGCGGCAGACGGTCTCACGGTGCAACAATTCGAAGCGACGTCGGCTGACGGGACGCAAATTCCCTACTTTATTGTCCATCGGGAAGACATCACATTGGACGGGACAACGCCGACACTCCTTTATGGCTATGGCGGTTTCCAGATTTCGCTAAACCCCAATTACTCTCCGGTCACCGGTCGTCTCTGGCTCGAAAATGGCGGGGCCTATGTGCTCGCCAATATCCGGGGCGGCGGCGAGTTTGGACCGGATTGGCACCAGGCGGGCCTGAAGCTGAACCGGCAGCGGATCTATGACGATTTCATCGCTGTGGGTGAGGACATTATTGCCAAGGGCATTACCAGCTCTGACCATCTTGGCATTATGGGCGGGTCGAATGGCGGACTTCTGATGGGCGTTATGCTCAACCAGAGACCGGACCTCTGGAACGCGGTCGTTGTCCAAGTGCCGCTTCTCGACATGATGCGGTATCACCTGCTGCTCGCCGGCGCGTCTTGGGTGGATGAGTATGGCTCGCCGGACGTGCCTGAAGAGCGCGCGTTCCTGGAGACGATTTCACCCTATCAGAACTTCGATGCAGAGGCGGACTATCCGGTCCCATTCTTCGTGACGTCTACAAAGGATGACCGGGTGCACCCGGGCCATGCCCGCAAAATGGCAAAGCTCTTTGAGGCTGCCGGAAAGCCGTTCTTCTATTATGAGAACATTGACGGCGGTCACTCGGCGGCGGCCAACCAGCTCGAGCGGGCCAAACGCTCTGCGCTTGAATATGTCTATCTCATGCAACAGCTGATGGGGCCGACCGCCGACAGCGAGGGCTAGACGATCGACCGAGGGGTGATGGTGCCGCGCACCATCATCCTTTCGGCATGTTATGGCGACGCGTTGGTGAGGCGCGGGTCATTTCGCCCTTGCCAAAGCGCTGTCTCGATCTTATTGTTATTCAATAAAGATGGGAGCGCCTCATGCACGCTGAACTTGTTCGCCTCACCGGTTCTGATGTTGATATCAAGATCGTCAACGGCGATCAGATGCATGTCCTCCAGTGGCGCCGGCGATTTTTTTCGGACGAAGTTTTGCTTGATGGGAAATCCCAGGCCGCGAGTACGGGGATTTGGGGCCGCGAAAAGGTCTACGGTCTGGTCTTCGGCCGCGACAAGGAAGGCGAGGGCGGGGAGCGTGTCATGCTGATCGTCGACCCCCGCATCAAAAACGACTGGAGCGGGCACGGCTATATTCTGGGCGTCCGCCTGGAACGCGCCGATGGGCCGCTCCTTGCCCATGGTTCGCTTGACCCAAAATCGATGGAAAAGCCTGAGACCTTCACTGACTGGATGAAGAAATCCATGGGCATGCAGTGGTAGCCGGCGGCCGGCCACACGGCTGATCGATCAAATTTCACGGATCGCCAAAACCATAAGTCCACGTCTGTGTGCCATTACGGGGCGAAGAGAAACGCCGACATCCGTAAGGGGCCAGAGACATTATGGCGAAGACCGTTCTAGTCATCGACGACGACCCAACCCAGCGCCGCCTTTTGCAGGCCGCCGTTGAAAAAGCCGGCTTTGCTTGCCGCACCGCCCCAGATGGCGAGAGCGGCTATGCCTTGGCGAGCGAAGAGGCAAACGGCGTTGACGTTGTCCTGTTGGATCTCGTGATGCCTGGCCTTTCCGGTATGGAAACCCTTGAACGCCTGTCCGAACGTCGGCCTGACTTGCCGGTGATTGTCCTGACGGCGACGGGTGGGATTGATACGGTTGTGCGCTCCATGCGCGCCGGTGCCATCGATTTCTTCATCAAGCCTGTGAGCCCCGAGCGGGTCGTTGTTTCGATCCGCAACGCCTTGAAGATGACTAGCCTAGCAGGCGAAGTGAAGCGACTTGTCAAAAAGGCTGAAGGCGGCATGAGCTTCGATGACATGATCGCCGGCGCCCCCACCATGCGCCAGGTTGTAAAACTGGGTCAGCGCGGCGCGGCCTCGAACATTCCGATCCTTATCCTTGGTGAGAGCGGCGTTGGTAAAGAGGTGATCGCCCGGTGCATCCAGGGCGCATCGGACCGCGCCGGCAAGCCCTTCGTCGCGGTGAACTGCGGGGCCATCCCTGAGAACCTCGTGGAGTCGATCTTGTTCGGGCACGAAAAGGGCGCTTTTACCGGCGCGGTGTCGAAATCCCTCGGC
>JBCAWP010000112.1:0-8212 GCA_038534535.1 Pseudomonadota bacterium | reverse complement strand
CCGGCGTCAGGGATTTTGGGGTGTCGCCCAAGCGAGAGATGACAGCGTCAGCAAACGCCATCGTGCTCACTTTTTTCGTGCTCAACCCATCACGATAGACATCCGGCGTGTGGACCCCCGCTTCCATCGTGGCGAGCCAAGCATTGTGCACGCGCTCGGCAGCGTCGGACTTGCCCAGATGTATCAGCATCATCACCCCCGCCAGCAGAAGGCCGGACGGATTTGCAACGCCCTGACCAGCAATGTCCGGCGCAGAACCATGGATCGCTTCAAACATGGCACACTCGGACCCGATATTTGACGACGGACCGAGGCCAACCGAACCACTGACTTCGGTCGCAATGTCCGACAGAATGTCACCATACAGATTAGACGTGACGATCACGTCGAACTGGTCCGGACGGGCCGCCAATCGTGCCGCACCAATGTCAATGATCCAGTGATCCGTTTCGATGTCGGGATACTCCGGCGCGATCTCATCAAAGACTTTATGGAACAGCCCATCGGTTAGCTTCATGATATTGTCTTTTGAGAAACAGCTGACCTTCTTGCGCCCATTGGCCCGGGCATACTCAAAGGCGTATCGAATAATCCGCTCCGTCCCCGGTCGTGAGACAAGCTTCAGGCACTGATAAACCTCCTGGGTCTGACGGTGCTCGATACCAGCATAGAGATCTTCTTCGTTCTCTCGCACAACAACGACGTCCATATTCGGATGCTCCGTTGCAACAAAAGGTGCGTAGGATACGGACGGACGAACATTTGCAAACAAGCCAAGCGACTTGCGAATGGTCACGTTCAGACTTTTGTAGCCGCCGCCCTGAGGCGTCGTGATTGGCGCCTTGTAAAAGGTCCGTGTCCGGCGAATGCTGTCCCAGACGCTCTCTTCGATGCCTGACGTGTTACCTGCCAGATAGACGGCCTCGCCGACGTCCACCCGTTCGACCACCAGCCTAGGCTCAGCCGCCATCAGCACCTTCAATGAGGCCTCCATGATCTCGGGACCTATTCCGTCACCGAAGGCCACCGTCACGGGGACAGCATTATCAACATTGGAAGCCTCGGCGCGTTGGAACTCTTCATTCTTGATCGGTGCGTTCATGATGATTCGATCCTCACAATTCTTCTTGAACCGCGCATAACGATTGGAAAGAAGGATGGGAAATTCAAAATAGAAATCGATTTCGTGGTTAATTTAGATCGATCGTGTCAGCGCTTGCCGGCACGCGTCCGCTCATAAGCTGGTTAGAAGACGGCTTCGATTGGGCTAAAACTAAATAACGCGCGACGCCCCCTGTAAGAGATCCAGAATCAGGTTTAGACCGCGTCCAGAATAATGGCTGGTTCGGACGATTGGCGTTTGGAGCGGCTGAAAGGTAGCTATGGAATTCGTTCTCTCCTTTGGCGAAAGCTTCCTGTCGCAGCTGAGATCGCCGACACTCGCCTTCCTTCTAGGGGGTATGGCACTGGCAGCCTCCGGCAGCAGACTTGCGATCCCCGACGCGATCTATCGTTTCATCGTCTTTATGCTGCTTATGTCGATCGGGCTTGAGGGCGGCATGGAAATCCGGGACGCCAATCTCGGCGAGCTCGCCCTGCCCGCCTTTTTTGCGATGGTGACGGGATGTGCCTGCGTGCTGATCGGCTGCTTAACGCTCATGAACTTGCCGGGCATTCGCCGCGAGGATGCCCTCGCCACATCTGGCCTCTTTGGCGCTGTCAGCGCCTCGACGCTTGCCGCCGCCATGATCGTTCTCGACCAAGAATCCCTCACCTTCGAGGCCTGGGCACCGGCGCTCTACCCATTCATGGATATACCAGCCCTAATTCTCGCGATCGTGCTGGCGAGTCTTGGAAAGGCGTCTGAGACAGAAGATACCGATACGGGCGCCGCCCATGTGACGGTCGGCAGCATAATAACCGACAGCTTAAGGGGCTCAGCCCTTTCAGCCCTTATCCTGGGAATTGTCTTGGGGCTCGTTTCCCAACCGGCCGCCGTCCATGAGGAATTTTACGATCCCCTCTTTCGCGGGCTTCTGTCGATTTTGATGTTGATCATGGGCATGGAGGCCTGGTCTCGATTGTCAGAACTTCGCCGGGTGGCGCACTGGTTCATTCTCTACGCCCTATTCGCGCCAGTGACCCACGGCCTCATCGGATTTGGGCTTGGCTGGGTCGCCCATGAGACCGTCGGATTTAGCCCTGGCGGCGTCGTTATTCTGGCCGTCATTGCAGCGTCGAATTCCGATATTTCTGGCCCGCCCACCTTGCGCGCGGGGATCCCAAGCGCAAACCCGGCCGCCTATATCGGCTCCTCGACAAGTGTAGGCACGCCGATCGCAATTGCGGTATGTATTCCATTATTCGTCGCGCTCGCCGAAATCGTTTTTAAGTGATGACCTAACGTCGACCCATGGAAGACAAAATGTTTCACCCCGCCCTCAAAATCACGATCATTGCCGAGCGTTTGCTCCAGAAACGTCTGATCCAAAAGATCGAAGATGCGGGCGCGAAGGGCTACACAATCGTGGACGGCGGCGGAAAAGGTGAGCAATTTGTACGCCCCGGAGACCGGGCGTCAGTTGTGAATGCCTTCTCGATCATCCGTATTGAAGCGGTCTTTGCCGATGCGGCGCCGGCGCGCTCTGTTGCCCGCGACATCACGGAGACACTTTTCAAAGAGTATTCCGGGATCGTGTATCTCTCGCCGATCGAGATCCTGCGGCAAGAGAAGTTCTGAGCAATACGTGCGACGCGCCGCTCAAGACTGATGGCTGCCACGGCTCCCTTAGCCGCCAAAAACATCCTCCCCGGGAAGCATCCAGCGGAGCGCGTCAACCAAGGCTGCTGGATATGCCGTCAGATGGGTTGCGTCGCTATAAACGACATCCCTGACCTCGAGGTGTTTATGGCCCCTCGCACGAAGGATGTCGGCGAAATCGGCTGCCTGCTTCACCATATCATGCTGACCACCATTGATGGCCGGCGTCTCAGTCGAACCGATCGATAAAAAGACGCGGCCGGCAATCTCCGTCTTTTGTGCCGCGGCTTGCTGTTCAAGATCGAAGATCACACCATCATGAAACCAGAAGGAGGGGCTGGACAAAACATAGTCGGAGAACAGTCCGGGCTCTCGTAACAGCGCATAGGCCGCAAACAAACCTCCGAGACTATGACCAACAAGCATGCGGCGTTTGGGATCGGCGCGATACTCGGCCTCAATGAACGGGACGACCTCAGCTTTTAGAAAGTCCAGATAATCGGGCGCACCGCCCGTCTCAAAGCGGCGCCATTCTGGATTACGCGTTGGCGTGTAGTCTCGAACCCGGCTCGAAACACTGTCGTCCCCCTTCGCATATGACATGCCAATAAGTATGGCGTGCTCATATCCACCGAGATTAAACGGCGCGCGCGTGGCCCCGACCGCTGTCAGCCAGCAATATCCGCCATCATTGAAGATGATAATCGGGTAGACACGCGTCTCGTTCTCTTTGGCCCCGTACCCTGGCGGGAGTTTGATGTAGAGATCATAAGACCGGTCCAATGATGTCGATTGGAGTGTTCGGACCTCGCTTCCTGTAATTGAGAACTCCGCCGGACTGTCGTCCTGGGGCAGTGCGACGGGCGTACTGAGTGCGCATGCGACGAACGCTGACAAGGCGGCAAGCAATATCCTGTTCAATCGAAGCCCCTCAATGCCAGAGTACTCGCGCCGATGGTTTCAACCGCGATCCGACCCATTATCAAAACAATTGTCTCTCGGGCCAGCTATTTGGTCATGATAGCCCCTTGGACCAAACGCGCCTAGAAAGCTCCGAGATCTGGGCGCTCGTTAGCATCACCCATCCAGGCCTCATTAAAGAGATGGCGCGCGTGAACCTCGGAAGGCCGGTCGCCCTTGGCCGCATAGGCTTCGGCGAGACCGTGGAGCGCATAGGCACTGTTCGGCGATTTGATCAGGGTGCGGTAGAACTCGCGTTCGGCCCGGTCAGCCTGACCGTCCGCGAGGAGATAAGCGCCGAGGGTCTGGCGCGTGGGATAGTACCACCAAGTCGGTTCAAAGTATGGCAGGCTATCAGCCATATCTGCCGCGGCATCGAGGTGGGCAATCGCTGCGCCTAAATCGCCATTTGCGTGGGCGATGCGCCCTTTGAGCGTACTACTCGCAACGTCGAGCACAGCCGCGATGGGCGCGCCATAGGCGGCATAGGCCTCAAGATCCTCATCGACAGACATGCGCGCAAGCGCCTTAAGCTCAGCCTCGGCAAGGGCCATATCGCCTTGGCGGGCATGGACCGTGCCACGCGCATAATGCCAGGCCGCGCGCATATAGAGATGGGGCGCGGCGGGCTCCTCAAAGGCCAGGACGGCATCATCCTCGCCAAACTGTACCGCCGAAAAAATCTGCGACGCCGCGATGTGTTCAGCCAGTGGCGCTGGGGCGGCCGGGTCAATCTCGACGAGACTTGCGAGCTTGCCAGCCATCGTCATCGCGGTGTCGGCATTACCGGCGAGTTGGGCGTTTGCCAGCACAAAATGGACATTATGCGGATAATAAACCGCGCCATAGAAGCCGGCATTCTCGCTTTCAGCGATGTAACGCTCATCGGCGGCGATCGCGGCAATATTTGCTGTGTGGGATTTCTGCCAACGGCCAAGGCGCAGGTAAATGTGCGAGGGCATATGCACGAGATGGCCAACGCCGAGAGACTGGCCGGCCAGGCTGTCAGCATAGGCTTCGGCACGGAACGGATCCACCGACGCTTCGGTCGTGTGAATGTAGAGGTGGATCGCGGGGGCGTAATCCGGGTCGATCTCTAAGGCATGCTCCAGCATATCAACGGTTTTGTCCGTTCGGCCTTTCGGCACGCGGGCGTTTGCCTGCCAATAGTCCCAGGGTTGGGTGTCCATATTGGCCTCGGCGGCGAGCGACAGGATGAAGGGATCTTCGGGGAACTCTTCGGCGACGGTCTCCATCGCTTCCGCATAGGCCATGGCAGCCTCTGTCACGGTGCCATCCTCGGCGAGATGATAGCGGGTGGAGAGGGCGTTGATGAGAGCGGTTTCGCGGGGGCTTATGTCCTCGGCGCGCTCCAGGGCGCGCTCAGCGGCCACCCGGCCAGCAAGGCCGCGCGGCGCTTCAAACGGGGCGTTGATATTGCTTCCAAACGCAAGCCCCTCGCCCCAGAAACACATCGCGCAGGTGGGATCGAGGTCCTGGGCTTTTCGGAAAGCGGCGATGGCCTCGTCATGGTTGAAATTTGCCATATGGGCGAGGCCGACATCGAACCAAGATTGGGCCGCAGGATTACCGGTGGAGATCTCGACATGGAATTGCTCGACGAGCCGGTCTGGCAAGGCATACGGAGCGCCGAATGTGAAACGCTGGTCGGCGTCCGCCATCTGTGCAGCAGTGGGCTTCACTGCGGGTGGCTTCAGGCCGCTGCACTGGCTCCGGGAGAGGACCAGCGGGTCGATGAAGGCGGGCGCGCCGTCTTCAGCCGTACTGGCATCATTGGAGCGGCAGGCCGCGCTGGTTAAGAGAAACAGGGTGCACAGGGCCAGGCTTACGCGGTGACGCGTTTTCATAACATCTCCTCCACCCTCGCGCATAAAATGCCGATTTTGACTGTGGATGTCCACGCAAAAAAGTGGGGGCCATTTGGGGCTTAGTCAGCGTTGAAAGCGGCCTTGCTTCGCGTCTCAAAACCGCACCTTTTCTTTCGCTCACGCGCCGCTAAGCTACCGCGTCACGCGAAGATCAGGGATGAACGGGCGAATGAAACAGGTGCTTATTATGGCGACGGTCTGTCTCTGTCTCGGATTGGCAGACGCGCAGCCATTCAAGGGGTTCGCGGCAGATATGGCCATGTCGAACCTGCACAATGAATTGGAGCAGCGCCGACAAAGAAATGCACCGCGGAGCGAGACCCCCCGTTACGACCAAACAACCAAAAACTATGCGTCTTTGCTTCTCCTGAACTGGATGGTCGCCAACCAAACAGAGACCTTACCGGACGATGCTTATGTCAACGCAATGATGCGCCAAGCCCAGCTCGCCCTGGAAAGCGCAGGCGTCTACGATAGCAGAAACCTCGAAATCGATGTGATGCTATTTACGAAACGCGAGTTTGAAGAGTTGCATGCAGCGTGGCAGGCGACCTCGGGCAACGCGGCCGCAGAAAAGGATCTGTCCGACAAAACGTGGCGGTCGTTCAAGGCCAATTATGGCCTGGATCTGCGCGCTGTCAGTATTGAGGAGCTAACCGGTGATTAGCCCTCTCATGCCCCCGGGGTGAAGATGAGAAGTTTGTCATTTTACGCCCCTGAAATGACACCCTAAACTCGCGTATGACGGGTGTTCGCGATCTTCGAACACGGGACGCGAAACGGGGACTAAAGGGGACAAAATCGATGACACTCAGAAACTCAAGGACGCTTGGAACAGCGCTCGCATCCGCCATTCTGCTCGCGGGTTGCGAAACCGGAGGCGGGCTGGCTGGAGGCGGCGATCCGGTAGGTGTCGTGATTGAGAACATCGACAGTGCCATGTGCATCACGCATGACGGCCTAGAAACCGGAGACCCAATCTCCGCCCGGACGTGCGTTTCGGATAGCGTCCTACAATGTGAGCCAACGCGGCCCGGCGAGCCGGATGACTGCGAACTCGGCCCGATTGATATCGATGAAACCGTGGTCTGGATCGATATAAACAGTACGTCCGACGGTCCGCGCCAATACAGGTCAGCGGATGCCGTTTGCCTTGGCGGATCGGCCGGCGGGGATCTTCGCATCACGCTTCCAGCGCTCGCACGTGACTGCGACTCCAATGCGCTGGCCGAGTGGTTTGCTCCGGATATCGATATCCGAACGGGCGAAACGCGTCTTCGAAACCGCCAAACCGGTGGTTGCCTCACCATAACAGACGCAACAACGCCGTTCACACGGGGCGTCGAGGTCGCGCCGTGCGACGACACAGATTCGCGCCAACGCTGGCGGATTTTCAGGCGGTCTTAGAGCGCAGCGCTATCTGCCTCGCCTAAGATCGCGATACGGACGCCTGATCGCCACGCTCCCGAAAGCCCCCTCTTTCCATCTGTCGCCCCGCCGTTAAGCTGGCCGAAAAGACAGATTGTATATGGGAGGACATTCGCGATGCATCCGTGCCATCATGCCAAGGCGCACCCAGACAAGCCGGCATATATTATGGCGAGCTCGGGCGAAGTTGTGACTTTTGCCGCGCTCGAAGCGCGCTCAAATCAAACGGCCCACGCTTTACGGGATGCTGGCTGCGCGCCCGGCGACACAATTGCAATCTTTGCTGAGAACTCTGCACGCTACTTTGAGATCTGCTGGGCGGCTCAGCGGTCTGGGCTTTATTATGTCTGCATATCCTCGCGCCTGACGGGACCGGAAGTCGCTTATATTCTCCAGGATTCAGGGGCCAAGCTACTCATTGCGGGAGCAAGCAAAGCCGCCGCGGCGCTTGAAGCAATCCGGGCGGTGACGCTCGCCGACACATGGTCCATTGACGGGGACATTGACGGCTTTGACGCGCTGGAAACCCGCCGCGCGGGTTTTCCGGAAACACCGATCCCAGATGAAATGGCGGGCACAGACATGCTCTATTCTTCTGGCACGACCGGCCGGCCCAAGGGTATTTGCCCGCCCCTAGAACCAGGCCAACCCATCGACGCGGACAACGTCTTGATGCAAATCGCCAAAGGCCTATCGGGGGCGAGCGAGAGCAGCATCTATCTGTCGCCCGCACCGCTCTACCATGCCGCCCCTTTGCGCTGGTGTATGACATTTACCCGGTTCGGATCGACGCTCGTGATTATGGAGAATTTCGACCCGGAGGGCTTTCTCGCCGCCATCGAGAAGTATCAAGTGACCCATACCCAAGTCGTGCCGACCATGTTTGTCCGGATGCTGAAGCTGCCGGAGACGGTGCGTCAGCGGTATGATGTATCGAGCCTAAAATTTTGCATCCATGCGGCTGCGCCCTGCCCGATCCCTGTCAAAGAGCAGATGATCGAATGGTGGGGCCCGATTATCGACGAGTATTATGCTGGCTCGGAAGGCAATGGCATGACCTGGGCGAGGTCCCCCGAATGGCTCACCCATAAGGGCACCGTCGGGCGACCGATCTGGGGCGACGTCCACATTTGCGACGAGGCGGGCAATGAAGTGCCCGTCGGTGAGGAAGGTC